>JAZLHN010000108.1:0-5845 GCA_045616815.1 Acutalibacteraceae bacterium | reverse complement strand
ATCCGACGTGAACGTCGGCTTTTTGCAGGGTCCCACCGGTATGGGCGCGGCTTACCTCATGCAGCGGAATGCCGACGGCGGCACGGCGCTTCACTATAACGTACAGACATCCGCAGACCCCACGTCGTTCACCGCTTCTCTCATCAACGGCGAATTAGACATGGCGGCGCTTCCCGTCAACGCGGCGGCGACCCTTTACGCAAAAACCGAAGGTAAGGTGCAGATCCTCGCGGTCAACACTCTCGGCGTCATGTATATTCTCGATGGCTCCGGCACGGTGAACGGCATCACCGATCTGAAAGGCAAGACCGTTCTTTCCGCCGGACAGGGCTCTTCTCCCGAATATATCCTCAATTATCTTCTTACCGAAAACGGACTTACCCCCGGCGAAGACGTAACGATCGAATACGCTTCCGAACATGCCGAAGTCGTACAGCAGGCTCTCGCGGGCAAATACGACGTGATCCTGCTTCCCGAGCCCTTCGTAACGAAGATAAGGCAGAAAAACGACGCGTTCAGGGTCGCCGTCGATCTCACGGAGGAATGGTCGAAGCTCGGCAACGGAGAGCTCCTTACGGGCTGCATCGCGGTAAGAACACAGTTTGCAGAAGAACATCCCGAAGAAGTAAAAGCGTTTCTTGTCGATTATGAGGAATCTGTAAACTACGCTCTGCAGAACGTCGACGAAGCGGCGGCGCTCATGGGTAGCTTCGGCATCATCGATGAGGAGACCGCAAAGCTCGCTCTGCCGAACTGCAATATCACTTTCATGGCAGGGGAAGAAATGAAAGAAAACGTAACGGCGTATCTCGGCGTGCTGGCAGCGGCCGATCCCGCTTCCGTGGGCGGTAAAATGCCCGGTGACGACTTCTTCCGTCTTACCGCCGAACCTTCCGACGCCAAATGAAACAAAAAAGCAGACTGAAAAAAACGCTCTCCGCGGCGGCGGTGGCGCTGATATGGCTGTGCCTGTGGTTCGGCTCGTCCTTTTGGGCAAAAAGGACGGGCTACGGGCTTTTGCTGCCCTCTCCCGTCGAGGTCATCCGCGCGTTGGCAGAGCTTTTGAAAGAAAAAAGCTTTTATCTCTCGGTCGGGCATTCGCTCACTCGTGTACTTTCGGGCTGGTTGACCGGTGTGGCGGCGGGTACGGTGCTTGCCGTTATCACTTCCCTGTGGAAGCCCGTTAAACTGTTTTTCGCGCCCGCGCTGCACGTTATCAAGGCAACGCCCGTCGCCTCGTTCATCATTCTCGCGCTCGTACTGATGAAAAAGGACGTCGTCCCCGTATTTACCGGTTTTCTCATGTCGCTCCCCATCGTCTGGGCGAACGTTTCGGAAGGCATTTCCGCGCCCGACGACAAGCTGCTCGAAATGGCGCGGGCATTCGGGATGAGCAAAAAAAACGAGCTGAAGCATATCCGCATCCCCGCTCTCGCGCCGTACTTCACGGCGGCTGCGACCACCTCCATGGGACTTACATGGAAAGCCTGCATCGCCGCCGAGGTGATCTGCACACCGGCGCGCTCCGTAGGTGCGGGCATCTATAACGCGAAGGTGTATCTCGAAACGCCGTCACTGTTTGCGTGGACCCTGACTGTTATTCTGTTCAGCGTATTGCTCGAAAAAATCTTAAAGCGTATTCTGCAGAAAGGAGCGGTACAAAAATGATCGAAATAAAAGAACTGACCAAAAGATACGGTGCAAAAACGGTTTTTGAAAATCTTTCCTTTTGCATAGAAGAAAATAAGTGCACCGCTTTTTCGGGGGCATCCGGGATAGGAAAAACCACCCTGTTGCGCTGTATAGCCGGACTCGAAAAACCGGATGCGGGCAGTGTAAACGGCATTTACGGCAAAAAAGCTTCTTTCGTTTTCCAGGAAAACCGTCTCATCGGTCATCTGAACGCGATCGACAACATACTGTGCGTTTCGCCGGACAGACAGCGGGCGGAATATTTTCTCGAACGCGTGGGACTTGCAGACGAAAGCGAAAAAAAAACCGACGAACTGAGCGGCGGCATGAAACGGCGGCTCGCCATCGCGCGCGCCCTTGCCGCGGGCGGGGATCTGTATTTTCTCGACGAGCCGCTCAGAGAGCTTGACGAAGGCACGGAAGAAAAAATGCTGTCATTGCTCAAAGAAGAACTCACGGGAAAAACAACTCTTCTGATCACGCATGACAGTACCCATACGGCGGCCCTTGCGGACAGCGTTCTCTTTTTCGCCGGAACGCCTATGAAATTACCGTAAAACGGAGAAATAGGGATTTTTTTATGTTTTGCATAAAAATTTCCCTATATTTTTTTATATATAAGCACTTGCTTAAAAAACGTTAATCGTTTATACTTAGTATGGATTATACCCAAAATACTGCGAACGGGGTTTATCCCACACGCGAAAAGAGAGGTCATCATCTTGAAAAGAACACATCATTTTCTGACGATTTTCATTTCCGCCGTTCTTGTTTTCGCACTCAGCATCGGCTCTTTTGCCGCCATGCTCGGTGACGTGGACGCGGACGGAAAAATATCTGCCGCCGATGCAAGACTCGCTTTGAGAGCCTCCGTCGGTCTGGAAAAATACGCTGCCGGAACAGACCAATTTTTTGCGGCAAACGTTGACGGCGACGAAAAGATCTCCGCAGCGGACGCAAGACTGATCCTCCGCGCGTCGGTAGGACTTGAGAAATTCACCCAGCCCGAACCTGCACACGTCCACACCTTCGGCGACTGGACCGCGGAAAAGAACGGCGTGCTCGTGAACGGCAAGCATTCACGTGTCTGCACCGTCTGCGGCGCTAAAGAAACCGCTGACTGCACCTATGGCGCAGCCAAAGAAACCAGAGCAGCCACCTGCACCTCGGCAAACGTTATGACGCAGACCTGCGCCGTTTGCGGCGGTCAGAAAACGGTGAAGAGCACCGTTCCGGCATTCGGTCACGATAAGATCCCCCAGAGCACAAAAGCCGCTACCTGTACCGAAAGAGGACAGAACGTTTACCTCTGCAAGACCTGCGGCAAGACCGTGGTCGAATATGTGAGCGCACTCGGACACAGCTTCACCTCCAAAACGAAAAAAGATGCAACTACCCTCCTCAGCGCTGCGACCTGTACGGCTGACGCAGTGTATTACTACACCTGCACAAACTGCGGCATCAGCGCAAAAGGGATCGACAACACGAAAAAATATACCGACACCGGTTCCGCTCTCGGTCACGACTTCACCGTAGAAAACTGCGTGTTTGAAGGCGACGTTCACTCTCTTCTCTGTAGCCGCTGCGGTTACGCCGATACTTCGGCAGCAGGCTTCAACCAGCTTGTCAACGCTCTGAAAACCAACGCTTACGCGAATGAAATGACGAGCGACGCTTCCGTATCCTTTGCGCATACCGTAACGTATCTTACCAAAAATACGATGAAATCCGATTGCGACAAAATTGATTTCGGTTTATTGTATACCGAAGCCGTAAAGGATCTTTATGCAAAAGAAATGACCGGTGAAGACGTTTCCTGCTCGCCGATATACAAAAACAGACATTTAAGTGCTCTGCCCATTCCCTCCAACACCATCAGCGGAGACGGCACCGTCAGTGAGATCGAAGACGGCGACGCAACGATCAAAGTGGAAAAGATCAGCGGTCTCTCGGGCGCAGACGTTCTTTCCGCTTACGCAGATAATACCTATACGGTAGGTTCCACCACCTACGATCTGAGCGGTTACAAGACCAAGACGATCAGCGGCGATATCCTCAAGATCACCGTTACGGCAAAGCAGGAAAACTTCTTCGGAAACGGCGGCGTGCAGACCATCCCCTCCACGAAGAAAACTTCTCTCCAGAAGCTCACCGGTTACGATATCCGCACTGACGCTGCCGAATTCGGCGATGATTTTACGCTGACGGAAGAGGACAAAGACGAAGAGACAGGTCTCTATGATATCCGTATGGATATGGAACTCAAGCAGATCACCTCCGGCGCAAACGTCACGTGGTATTTCAAAGCGGACACACTCGCTCCCATCGCGGCTGTCTACAACACCACGATCTTTATGGATCAAAACGTCAATATGAATATCAAGATCGCTCTTACAACTATTGACGGCACAATGCATCCCACCGTAAATACGGTTTATACGCAGACGTATCTTTTCTCCGATTTCTTTGAAAAGTGATCCTCGTTTCACACTCCCGAAAGGAAAAAGTTAATGAAAAAAACAGCATTTCTTCTTAAAACACTCTTTATCCTCGCCATATTGACTGCGGCACTTTCCGTTTCGGTCAGTGCCGCCGCACTCGGCGACGTGGACGCGGACGGAAAAGTGACCGCTGCCGACGCGCGCCTTGCGTTGAGAGCCTCCGTAGGCCTCGAAAAGTACACCGCGAATTCCGCCCCTTTCACAGCCTCGGACGTTGATGCGGACGGCAGGATCACAGCTGCCGACGCTCGGCTCATTCTCCGCGCCGCCGTAGGCCTCGAAAAGCTTGTTCCCAAACACGTTCATTCTTTCGGCGCGTGGACGGCGGAAAAGAACGAAAAAGGCATCGCCACCGGTAAACACGTAAGAACGTGTGCCTGCGGCGAAAAAGAAACGGCCGCTTGCTCGTTCGGAGCGAAGGTTTACACCTCATCCAACAAAACACCGACCTGTACACAGGGCACCACATATTACACCGAATGCTCCGTTTGCAAGTACAAAAAGACCGGCGGTGAAGCAAAACTCGGTCACAACTACGTGACCTCTGCCCGCACCGAAGCCACCTGCACCGTCAACGGCTCGAAGACGTCAAAATGCAAACGCTGCGGCGCCGTAAAAACGGAAGTTCTTCCTGCCCCCGGCCACAGATGCAGAGGCACCGAAAACTTTTCTATCAATAAGGATATCGTATGTATCGTCTGCGGGGAAAAAGTTCTCCCGTCTTTCAACACGCTGGTAAACGGTCTGAAAGACGGCAGTCATACCTTCCGTTCCTTTGAAAAAAACGTTTCATCGGGTAAGCTGCTCAAAAACAATATAAAGGTCAATCCGATTTTTGAAGCTCTGATGGGCGACGAAGACTTCGGCGCCATGCTTGCGGAAGAATTTACCCATGCCGATGAAAGTTATTCCTCCTATACGGCAGACAGTAAGCTTACGGCCGCAAATTTCCCGCTCATCGAGAAGACCATCGTAAGCGCATTGAAGGATGAAGACGTAAAATCCCTCACCGTAACACCCATGAACTCGATCGACATGCTCTCCGCACTCCCGGATTCCGTAAAAATGACCTCTGTAAGCGGCTCGACTTACAATTTCAATCTTGCTGACTACAAGACGAATGCTGCACACAAGGTCAACAAAGTGGAAATAACGATCCCCTCGGAAAAATACTCGACAATAAAGAACAGCTCCGATGAAACCGCGCTGATGCGTATCTACGGTTCCGACATCAGAAAGCTCGTAAAGGAAATGCCCTCCGGCGATATGGAAGAGGAAGGCATGAGCGTAAAAATGACACTGGCAGATATGACGAGCGATCTTACCGTGACGTATTACTTCGATGCTGCAACGAACGCACCTCTTGCCGCGGTCTATGCTTTCGGTCTTTCCATGGATCAGCACGTGACCATGGATTTCAGTCTGGAAAGCATAAATGTTATGAGCGGTACGATGGATATGACGCTGAATTCCCACGATTACATCTATTACTTCTTCAACGGCTATTTCAAATAACCATTAGAATATTGCCCGTAGGGGATGTAAAAAAAGCGAAGATCGTATAAAACCAAACAAAATAAGGGATTTTTCAAAAGCAAAAGCCTGAAAACACCCCTTAAAACAACTTGGATACAAAAAAACAATTATTTATT
>JAZLHN010000107.1:0-6398 GCA_045616815.1 Acutalibacteraceae bacterium | reverse complement strand
ATAACGAAGCTTATGATCTGACTCACCATCGTGGCGATACCCGCGCCTGCGACGCCCATATCAAACACGCTGATAAGCACCGGGTCAAGTCCCATATTGAGGATCGCGCCGAAACCGAGACCGATCATGCCGTGCTTGGCGTTGCCCTGAAAACGGAGCTGATTGTTAAGCGTTAAAGCCGTCGTCTGGAACGGCGCGGCAATGAGGATATAACGCAGATAATCTTTTGCGTACGGTAAGATCGTTTCGGTGGAGCCGAGGAAAAGCGCTAACTCATCGAGGAAGATCAGCCCGAACACGGAGAGAACAAGCCCTACGCAAAATGAAAACACCGCCGCCGTGACGGCGATCTCCCCTGCCTGCTCGTAATTCTTTTTACCGAGTTCACGGGACATGAAATTTCCCGCGCCGTGGCCGAACATGAATCCGACCGCCTGAATGATCGCCATAAACGAAAAAATAACGCCGATAGAACCTACAGCGGTATCGTTTATCGACGATACAAAATACGAATCGGCGGCATTGTAAACCGCCGTGATGAGCATGGAAGCAATGGCAGGCGCCGAAAGCGTGAGTAAAAGCTTCGGCACCGGCCACGTCGTTAATTTTATGTATTTTTCTTCCGTCTTATCCATCGTATTATACTATTTTTACGCTGACCGCAAAAGGATCGTAGCTTTCATACACTTCATAGGTTTCCGCGCCGCCCTTATCGGTGCCGAGCTTCATTTCGGGAATACCTAAGACGATAGAAGCTTCCGTACCGGGCTCGGCGTCTTCGCTGACGGTGAAAGTGACGGACAGGATATCCGAATCGTCGATATCCATGGTTTCGGCAACGTAACCGTAATAGAGGATCGTTCCGCTCGCATCATTGAACATATCGTAATATCCGTTTGCAGTATAAGCCTTATGATCCTTTACCGAAAACGCCTGCGGATCGTATTTCAGTTCGGTGGAAAAACACGCGAGCCACTCGGCGTCGGAAATTCGAAAGGTAACGGTGATCTCTTCACCGGGAACCGCTTCCGTTTTGTCGGCAGTGAAAGCGACGGCGGGGATACCTTTTTCAGAAGCATGCTCGGTCAGTTCTGCGGTCGTATCGCTTTCCGTCACCGCATTATACGTTCCCTCATTTTTGCCACAGGAGGCAAAAATGCAGACGGATAACAGCAATATGACACACATGGCGACGGATAATATTCTTTTCATGTTAGAAAACATCTCTTTTCTCTTGTATTTGCTGCCCGTATCAAACAAAATCCTTGAGTCTTCTGCTGCGGTTGGGATGACGGAGCTTTCTGAGCGCCTTCGCCTCGATCTGACGAATACGTTCACGGGTAACGTTGAATTCCTTGCCCACTTCCTCCAGAGTCCTCGGATGACCGTCCTCCAGACCGAAACGAAGAGAGAGCACCTTCGCTTCACGGGGCGTGAGAGTATTGAGAGCAGCGGCGATCTCTTCTTTGAGAAGCGACTGGAAAGCGGCGTCGGCAGGCGCGAGAGCGTCTTCGTCCGGGATAAAGTCGCCGAGGTGGCTGTCTTCCTCTTCACCGATGGGCGTTTCAAGAGAAACGGGCTCCTGAGACACGCGCATGATCTCCCTTACTTTATCGGCGGGCATGTCCAGCAGTACGGCGATCTCGTCGGCGGTGGGTTCTTTGCCGTTCATATGCAGAAGCTGGGAATTCGCCTTTTTTACCTTATTGATGGTCTCGACCATGTGTACGGGGATACGGATCGTTCTTGCCTGGTCGGCAATGGCACGGGTGATCGCCTGACGGATCCACCACGTAGCGTAGGTGGAAAACTTGAAACCCTTGGTATAATCGAATTTTTCAACGGCCTTGATAAGGCCGAGATTGCCTTCCTGGATAAGATCGAGGAACTGCATACCTCTGCCGGAATATTTTTTCGCGATGCTGACCACCAGACGAAGGTTTGCTTCTTCAAGTCTTCTCTTCGCTTTTTCGTCGTTGTTGGCGATCTTGATAGCAAGCTCGATCTCCTCTTCGGGCGTGAGAAGCGGGATCTTACCGATCTCTTTCAGATAGACCTTTACGGGATCGTCCATCGTAAGAGCCTTGGCCTCGTCGCCGCCGTCGTACGCCTTGGCAACGTCAGAATCAAAGCTCAGAGTATCGAGAGCGGCTTCCGACATATCGTCGATGATCTCGATACCGTTGGTTTCGATCAGCTCGTAGAGTTTATCCAGCTCCTCGATATCGAAATCATGCTCTATGATGAGCGAGTCGATATCCTGCGTGGAAAGTTTACCCGAGGCTTTGCCTCTTTCGATAAGATGGTTTACAGCGTTTTTTCTTTCATGAGCATCCATAGTTTACACACTCCGTTTATCCTTATTTTTTATACCTTTTTATTTTTTGCTTCCGCTTGTTTTCGCATAAGCTCGGCGAAATCCGTATCCGATACGTTTCCGATATCGGGGAGATCCTTTTTCGCTTTCGCGTCAAGCAGAGTACGAACACATTCGTCGCACTCTTTGAGCGTATTGGAGAGCTTGTCGCCGAGTGAATACAGATACGCAAGATAGCCTATCTGCTCGTTGGTATTATCCTCTCCGAAAGCGGAGAGATCGAGGATCCTGTTTTCCTCTATGCGGCGGGCGATCCCTTCGAAGACCTCTTTGTTTATTTTCGTAACGAACACGTCCGCAGAGAGCCGCCCTTTCATTTTTCCGAGATAGTCTGGATGGCGCAGCAGCATGGCGAGGATCTGCTCTTCCGCATTGGCGGCTTTGAGATTCTCCCGTTTTTCGGGATTGAAATTAACGTTTCTGTCCTCTCCGTTCGCCGCTCGGGCAGCGGAATCGAATTCATCGTTCAGCCGGCGTTTTTTCAGTCGGTAAGCCGTTTTTCCGACCTGCGTTATGAGTGCGTCGCGCGAAACCTCAAGCTCGTTGGAAAGCTTCGTGATATAAAGATCCCGTTCGATGGCGTTGTTGATTTCCGCCAATACGTTGACGGCCTCGTTCAGATATCCTAATTTTCCGTCCGGCGTTTTTATATCGTATTTGGAAGCAGCCCGCATAAGAGCAAATTCCGTATCGTTTACGGCGCTGTCGATGATGTTCGCCATCTGCTGACGCCCGCGGGTCTTGATGATCTCGTCGGGGTCTTTCCCGCCGTCGATATGCATGACGCGTATTTTCATCGGCGAAGATGAAAGCATCCTCAGGGCTCTCTCCGTTGCCTTCACTCCCGCTTCATCGGAATCGAACGAGAGCGTAAGTTCGTCGCAGTAGCGGGACAAAAGCGATATCTGCTCGGTAGTGAACGCCGTACCGAGTCCCGCAACGGCATTGGTGAATCCCGCCTGGTGCATGGCAATAACGTCCATATAGCCCTCGCACAGGATGAGCTTACGGTCTTTGTTGTTTTTCGCGAAATTGAGAGCGTAGATTCCCTGACTCTTTTTATAGACCGGCGTATCGGAGGTATTCAGATACTTGGGCTTCGAATCGTCGAGCACCCGCCCGCCGAACGCCATGACGTTGCCGCGCAGGTCAATGATCGGAAACATCAGCCGGTTGCGGAACGCGTCGATCGTTTTGCCGTTTTTCGTTTTCCTCGCAAGGTCGAAGGTGACGAGTTCGTCGTCGTGATATCCGAGAGAGCGCAGATGCCTTATCAGCGCATCCCAGGCATTCGGTGCGAAGCCGAGACCGAAATGCTTAACGGTTTCGGGACGCAGCTGCCTTTTTTCGATATAAGCCCTTGCTTCCGAGGCTTCGGGACGCGACAGGCAGGAATGAAAAAAACGAGCCGCCTCACGGTTCGCCTCATAGCAGCGGCGGCGTATTTTGGTAAATTCGTCATCCACCGAATCCTCGGGCATACGCATTCCCGCACGTTCACACAAAAATCGCACCGCTTCGACATAATCGAGCCGTTCAATATTGCGAATAAAATTCACCGCGTCACCGCCCGCACCGCAGCCGAAGCAGTAATAAGACTGTGTATCGCGATAAATGACGAAGCTCGGCGTCTTTTCATTATGGAACGGACAAAGCGCCACCGGAGTACGCGAGCCGCGGTGACGTATTTCCGTATATCTGCTTATAAGCTCTTCTATATCCGTTCTTGCCCGGAGCTCGGTAAGAAATTCATCGCTGAACCGCACGCACTCACTTCCTTTTCCGGTTTTTCGACCTTTCCATAAGGTATATACTCAAAAAGTTTCAAAAAGCCTTTATTTTTTTCAGTATTTTATAAAGAATCAGAGAAGCAGATCGTATTTTTCTCCGGTCTTCTCCGCCGTCACTCTGCCGAAGCTCAGTTCGGTGAGCTGTTTTCTCAGTTCCTCTTCCCGTCCGGCGGGAATACGAAAACGTACGCTCACGTTTTCACCGAAGACCGTATCCTCGACCGTGCCGCCCGTTTCGGGAATCAGAGACGCGAGCTTTGAATAGAACCCGTAGTCACAAACGCAGACCATCACGGAGCACAAACCCATTTTTACGATACCGGCGGCTTCAACGGCGAGCGCCGCGGAATGCGAATAGGCACGCACGAGTCCGCCCGCTCCGAGCAGGATCCCGCCGAAATAGCGGGTAACGACGATACAGCAGTCCGTAAGGCCGTTTTTCTTTACAACGTCCAGTACGGGCATCCCAGCCGTGCCCTGCGGCTCGCCGTCGTCGGAATAGCGTGAATATTCGGGACTCCGCACGGCGTAGGCGTAAACGTTATGCGTGGCGTCGCGGTGTTTTTCCTTGACGGAATTGATAAATTCAACGGCTTCCTCCGAGGACGTGACCGGACAGGCGTAGCCGATAAACCGAGATTTATTGATGATATATTCATCGAAAGCGTATTTCCCGAGGGTAAGATAATCCATATTTCTCTCCCCTTATTTTGAAAAAAATAAAGACGACAACCGCCCGAAAGCAATGTGTCGTCCTTAAACCCGTAAAAATGCGGCTGACAATATCAGTCTTCGCTAATATTATAACGCTTCTTGAATCTGTCAACACGTCCGCCGGTATCAACGAGCTTCTGCTTGCCGGTAAAGAAAGGATGGCAATTGGAGCAGATATCTACACGAAGGTTTTCGGTGGTGGAAGCGGTCTCAAAGGTAGCGCCGCAGGCACACTTAACAACGGTGGGCTTGTAGTTGGGATGGATTCCCTGCTTCATAATATTTTTCACCTCTTTCGACGAAATGTTGACATAAATAAACAGTCGAAATACATATATCACGGGACGATATCATATTTCCGCTTAAATAGCAAAGGTAGTATATCACAAGGTTTCGTAAAATGCAAGCATTTTTTTACATTTCGTAATACTTTTTCAGCTTATCGACGTCGTTCTGTTCAAACGCACCGTCGAATATAAGCAGATCGTCCATATTGAAAATGTAATGGAAATATTTGTCGTTGTGCTGATGCGCGGCGTCGTTGCCCACGGTGAAGGGCAGGCCGTCGAGATCGCAGAAATACCTATCCTCGATCCGGCAGATACGGACGAGCTTGAAGTTATGATAAACGCGGAGCTCTTTTTTCTCCTTATCAACGACGGTGACGCAGTGGAGCCAGCCATCGGAAACGTCGTCGTGATACGGCGTGACGAGCTCCAGACGATCCGTACCGTTCGAGATCGTAAATTGCGTGTTGCCGCTGCGGAAGCACTGCGAAAAGCCCTTGGAGTCTCTTCTCTGCCAGAACCAGTCCTGCGTGCCGCAGATGCACACTTCCTCATCGAGCGACTTATCGAGCTTTATCCAGAAAGCGAGAGAAAAGCTGTTTTCGCCGAACGTAAGGTCTTCGGTGGTCGCGAAGCCCGTAGATCCGAACTCGCCGCGCGCGCCGCGTACGCCCGTGGAATAATACTTGATGATCCCTTCTTCGGTAAAGCTGTTTTTGCCGGTCTCGTCCTTAATTTCGTTATCAAAGAACATGGCGAGTTTTATTTTTTCCTCGTCAAAATATTTCGTCAGGCCGTTTTCGCCGCGGAAGGCGGGAGTTTCCTTCGTTTCGATGAAATTATCGACCGGAGCGGGCTTGATATAATCGTTTTTACGATCCTCAAAAATATCGTCGGGCACCTGCGAGGAAAACGCCTTCCGGTCGTACGCCGGGATATCGAGGCCGAACGCGTAAAGAACGAGAGCGGCGATATCTTTGGTCAGCGCAAAGCCCATGGAACCTTTCTTCACGCCCTTTCCGGCAACGGCGAACCAGATCGTTCTCTCGGTGGGAGTGTAGCCGCCGTGACCGCCGCGGATGCCGCCGTGGTCGGCGAGGCAGATGAACAGAGTGTCGTCGAAAATGCCGGCTTTTTTATACGCGTCCGCGATGCGTCCGACAAGAACGTCCGTTGCTTCGATCTGGCGGATATGACCTTCGGTGCCGTACCAGTTATCCATGTAAGCGG
>JAZLHN010000106.1:0-5792 GCA_045616815.1 Acutalibacteraceae bacterium | reverse complement strand
GCAAAGGGCTCCGGTTTTACGTTCCGCCTGTCGAGAAGCCGCGAAACGGCTTTTTCCCGTGATTACGATCATCTTTACGAGCTTCTTGAATATGAGAAAAACCATGGCGGCAATATCGTGTGGGTGCTCGGTCCCGCGGTGGCTTTCGATCACGATTCAAGAAAAAGCTTCGGCAAGCTGATCGAAAACGGCTACGCGCAGGCGGGGCTTGCGGGCAACGCGCTTGCTACGCACGATTTAGAGGGAGGCTATAAGCGTACCGCGCTCGGACAGGATATCTATACGCAGGTATCTTACGAAAACGGGCATTACAATCACATTGATACGATCAATAAAGTGCGTTCCTACGGTTCGATCCCCGCTTTTATCGACGGCGAGGGGATACAGGACGGTATCATATACAACTGCGTGAAGAATGACGTGAAATTCGTGCTTGTCGGCTCCATCCGCGACGACGGACCGCTGCCGGAGGTTTACGGCAACGTCTACGAGGGACAGAACGCCATGCGGGACTGCATCCGCAAAGCGACTACCGTTATCTCGCTTGCCACCACGCTTCACTCCATCGCCACAGGAAATATGACTCCATCCTTCCGCGTTATGCCGGACGGAACTGTGAGAGAAGTATATTTTTACAGCGTTGATATTTCCGAATTTGCGGTAAACAAGCTTGCCGACAGAGGCTCGCTTGCCGCCAAGGGGATCGTTACCAACGCGCAGGACTTTATCGTTAACGTCTGCAAGGGCTTAGGCGTTTATGAATAAAACATAAGGAGAGAAACAATGTCCATTCTTTTTGATGCTGAACAAAAGATCTTCAAGCTTGATTCGGCAGGTTCGAGCTATATCTTTAAGATTTACGACGAGAACTACCTCGTGCATCTGTATTACGGCGCAAAGATCCCGGATCATAATCTTCCGAAATTTGAAAACCGCTATTCGTACGCTTCCTTCAGCGCCTCCAACGCGAATATGCTCGATAAGGATTTTTCCGCCGACGTATTCCCGTTTGAGATCAGCTGCAACGGCTGCGGCGATATGAGAAGCGTTGCTCTGCAGATCCGCAACGCGGACGGAAACGCCTCCACTGACATGCGCTACGTTTCTCATAAAATATATGCCGGCAAGCCCTCGCTTCCCGGACTTCCCGCACTTTATGCGAATACGGACGATGAGTGCACAACGCTGGAAGTGACGACGGCCGATAAGGTAACGGGCGCCGAAGCCGTGCTGATCTATACGGTATTTGAAAAATATTCCGCGATCACCCGTTCCGTGGTGATCCGTAATGCTTCCGACAAGAGCTTCGAGATCGAGAAGGTCATGAGCTTCAATCTCGATCTGCCGGATTATGACTACGATATGATCACGCTGTACGGCAAGCACGCCGTTGAGCGTCAGTTTGAAAAGCGTCCCCTTGCTCACGGCAGACAGGGCATCGGCAGCCGCCGCGGCACGTCTTCGCATCAGCAGAATCCCTTTATGTGTCTTTTACGGCAGGGAGCGAACGAAGACTACGGCGACGCCTACGGCTTCAACCTCGTTTACAGCTGCAATTATCTTGCCGAAGCGGAAGTGGATTTCAACGGCTGTACCCGCGTTACCATGGGTATCGACCCGTCCGATTTCGGATGGACGCTTGCTCCCGGTGAGGAGTTTTATTCCCCCGAGGCTGTTCTCGTTTATTCCGACGAGGGCTTGGGCGGCATGTCCCGTACATTCCATCGCCTTTACAACAATAACCTTGTCAGGGGAGAGTGGAAGAAAAAGCATCGTCCGCTCCTTATCAACAACTGGGAAGGCACCTATTTTGACTTCGATGACGATAAGCTTTTTGCCATCGCCCAATGGGCAAAGGAAACCGGCCTTGAAATGTTCGTTATGGACGACGGCTGGTTCGGAAAGCGCGACGACGACCGCAGCGGTCTCGGCGACTGGTATGTCAACGAAAAGAAGCTGAAAGGCGGTATCGGTTCTCTTATCAGCCGCATCAAGGGGCTCGGACTCAAATTCGGTATCTGGTATGAGCCCGAAATGATCTCTCCCGATTCCGACGTTTATCGTGCGCATCCCGACTGGTGTATCCACGTGCCGAACCGCGACCGTTCGCAGGGACGTCAGCAGTGCGTTATGGATATGACTCGCAAGGATGTGAGAGACTACATCTTCGATATGATGAGCAGCGTTCTTTCCAATAACGATATCGACTACGTGAAGTGGGATTTCAACCGCAATATCACCGAAGCCGGTTCCGCTATCCTTCCTCCCGAAAAACAGAAGGGATATTTCCACCGCTATATTCTCGGTACTTACGAGCTGATGGATCGTCTTGTTTCGACCTATCCGCATCTTCTGCTCGAAAACTGCTCGGGCGGCGGCGGACGTTATGACGCCGGTATGATGTATTATTCACCGCAGATCTGGTGCTCCGACAATACCGATTCACTTTCGAGGATCGACATTCAGTTCGGTTCTTCTCTCTGCTATCCCGCTTCCGTGCAGGGCGCTCACGTTTCCGCTTCAGGCAGAACGGGGTATAACACCAAAAAGGACGTTGCTATGTGGGGCACCTTCGGCTACGAGCTCGATCCCGCCAAGATATCCGAAGAAGCGCGCGCCGAGATACGTACGCAGATCGCGGGCTATCACAAGTATTACGATCTTATCCATTTCGGTGATCTTTACCGGCTTATCAACCCCTGGGACGATGCCTACAAAGCGGCATGGGAATTTGTCAATGAAGAAAAAACACAGGCCATGTTTACCATCGTTACAAAATTCCATATCCCGCAGCCCACGTTCCGTCTGAAGATGAAAGGCCTTGCCAAAGATAAATACTATAAGTGTGAAGAAACGGGAGAAATTTTCTCCGGCGCTCTGCTTATGAACGCAGGCATCGCGCTGTATGATTTCCCCGACGGCGACGGTGAAAGCTTCGTGCTTCACTTCATTGCCGAATAAAAAAACAGCCGCTCCGGTTTTCCGGAGCGGTCATTTTGTATGTAAAAAGTGAATTTATCCCTCGGACGCGAGGCTTGACGGACGCGCTTTCAGATATAAGCTGCACAGTGCGTCTGCGCATTGCTCTGCCGTAAGTTCCGTATTGTTATTGAACCAGTGGAGAATGATGCTTTTATAGGCGCCGAGAGAGTAGAGAAGATAGAATTTTATCTCATGCTGTTCGCTGCCGGGATACATTTCGTTGATCTTTTCGGTGAACTTATCGTCGATCCGATTGATCACGCGGGCAATAAGAGTATCGGAAAATGAAGACGTAATGAAAAGCTTGAAATACGTTTTATTGTCGTCAAGGAATTTCATACCGCGGTGCGTTGCTTCCGTGGGATCGTTGAGAATATTTTCGATCCCCATCTCTTCGATCGCGGAGTCGATCGTTTCGATGATATTGTTCTGTATCGCCACACTGAGATCGTATACGTCAAGATAATGCGCGTAAAACGTACCCCTCGAAATGTTTGCGCGGTCCACGATATCCGTGACCGTTATTTTCTGCAGATCTTTTTCGTTCATAAGCTGGGCAAAAGCCTGCTTGATGAGATAGCGCGAACGGGCAGCGTTTTTATGAGATGATTTTTTTACTTCTGCCATAAGATACTTCCTTTTAACTGATGCCGGGAAAATTATTTGGCGTTTTTCTTGGAATATTTCTGCTTATAGATAACGCGCATGAGCAGACTTTCCGCCGTATTGATATACGCTTTGCTTTTGCCGAAAATCTCCGCCGAAACGAAAGCCTTACATTCTTTATCGGTAACGAGCTTTACGGCGTTGGCTTCATCCGCCGACGAACCGACGCAAACGGCTCCGTTATGAGAGAGAAGCACCGCGTCACGATGATTGAGTTTCTTTACGACCTGACGGGCTGTTTTGAGAGTATTGTTCGGATCGTAGTTCGCATTTTTGATCGTGATCCCGGTGATCTGAGCGAAATCATCCAAAAACGGCTTTATCGTTTTCCCGATCTTGGAGACTTCGAGAGTGGCGGGTTTCTTGGAGTGCACGATGGCGTTTACGTCATCTCTTGCCTGATAAATTTTGGCGTGAAGCAGGGCAGTGGAGGGACAAGCGGCGTTTTCATCCACCGGAAGTCCGGTCGTAATGTTGATGCATACGGGCTCACCGCCGTCAGCGGGACGCATCTCAAATACGGCAAAAGAGCGTTCCGAATCGTAGGCGTCCAACGTAACGTCGGATGCGCTCTTCATCAGATTGCCGGAGACGTACTGAGCGATGCTTACGAAATCGTCGGCGACTTTTCCGGTAAGCTCGGTATATCTGTCAAGAAGCCGTTGCTTCGACACTTTTTCAAGCTCATTGGCGACCTTGAACGCATCGTCAAGATCAGTGCCTACGCACAAAGCTCCGTGATGTATCATCAGAGCAGCTTTGGAGGTGGAACGCTTCAGCGCGGCTACAACGCCCTTGCGGAGCGTTTTTGTGCCGGGAAGACCGTAAGCCGCAACGGGAACGTCACTGCCGATGATCTCGGCGCTTTCTCCGGTGATACCGTTGATGTCAAGGCCTGCAAGACCTACAAGGGAAGCGTAGGTCTGGTGCGTATGGATGACGAAATTTACCTCGGGTCTCAGCTTATAGCACTCCGCGTGGATGCCTTTTTCCGACGAGGGCTTGATATCGCCCTCAAAAGAGCAGTCCGCAACGTTCACAAGTACTATTTTTTCCGGGGTGAGAGAAAGATAATCCATACCGCTGGGGGTGATAACGAACTGCGTATCGCTTACGCGGCAGCTTACGT
This sequence comes from Acutalibacteraceae bacterium, assembly GCA_045616815.1. Taxonomy (GTDB): domain Bacteria; phylum Bacillota; class Clostridia; order Oscillospirales; family Acutalibacteraceae; genus RUG806. The sequence continues at coordinate 1,015 of JAZLHN010000106.1, read as the reverse complement.
TGCCCCAGGTGCGCTGGATAAGCCCCTCTTTTACGAGGAGCTTACCGGCTTCGATCACTGTTTGTTTAGCAGTTAATATATCCATAATACATTACTCTTTTACCGCAACGTTGGAGAATACCTTGTCGAATCTTGCTACGGCATCGTCGATCAGTTCGGGCGTATAAGCCGCGCTGGTATAAAGACGGCTGCCTGCAAGAGTTACAAGACCTTCCGCCATATAAGCGGCGCCCATGTGGGTCATTTCGGTCTTTCTTTCGTTGGTCGCGTTGAGAACCGACGGGATCTTCCAGGGTTTCGACCAGTCGATGGCGAACTGGAGCGTACCAACGGTTTCCATGTGGCAGATAGAGCCCTGATTGAAGGCTACGAAGGGAAGATGATGCTTTTCGATAACCGCCTGAAGTCCCTTGGTGATTCTGTCGCCCATTTCGCCTGCCTTCTGGCATGCGTTGGTTCTGTCGATCTCTTCGAGGGTGAAATAACCTGCCGCACAGCTTAACGGGTTTGCGGAAAGCGTGCCGCCGCAGAAAGCTTTCTTGACCTTGACGGCACCGTCAAGACCGGCACCGAGATACTTCATATATTCTCTCTTGCCGCCTACGCCGCCGGCTCCGGGATAACCGCCCGCGATGACCTTGCCGAATACAGTGAGGTCGGGGGAGCAGCCGAAGTAGCCCTGTGCGCCGGACATGCCTACGCGGAAACCGGTAACGACCTCGTCGAAAACGAGGAGAGCGCCGTATTTGCGGCAAAGTCTCTCAACGCCCTGGCAGAAGTTTTTGTCAACGGGACGGGAACCGCTTTCGGGACCGATCGCCTCAAGGAATACGGCAGCCGTGCCGCCTCTGAGCAGGTTGAGACGAAGCACTCTTTCAAGCGCGTCAAGATCGCCGGGGAAGAATTCCTGCGTATCTCTCATGATCCTTGCGGGAACGCCGTTTGCCTGCGTGAACTTGGTGCCGGGGATACGGATACCGTAGCCGAGCTGATCCGACCAGCCGTGGTAAGCACC
>JAZLHN010000105.1:0-7644 GCA_045616815.1 Acutalibacteraceae bacterium | reverse complement strand
TTGTTTTTTCCGTTGCCCTCCGGGCGCTCCCATGCGGTTCGCCGAGGGCGGCGAACCCTACGTGCTCCCGCGACAGCCTCCGCGCTAACCTGCAATTTATCGCGCCGACACAAAAAGCACGCGGGAGAAACTCCTGCGTGCTTCGTTGTAAGAATTACTTAATACCGATTTGATTTTTATTCTGTCAGATCGCTTACGTCGAGGATCGCGGTGCCGCCCGTTGCGAGAGGCAGCTCGCCGTCCCACTTTTCGACCTTCTCATATTCGATGAGACTGGGAGTGAGGGAAGCGTTGATCGTTTCGTTCGCCTTTGCCTGCGCCTCGGATTTGATCCGGATGGCCTCGGCCTCGGCTTCCGCAGTGAGCTTTTTCTTCTCCGCCTCGGTGCGGGCGATCACGAGCTGCTCCTCCTGCTCGGTCTTGGTCTTGATGAGGTTCTGCTCGGCCACCTGCTTGGCTTCGATGGCGGAATTGAATTCCGCGGAGAATTCGAAGTCCACGATGTTGAACTTCTCTACGATGATACCGTATTCGGCGACCTTCTCTTCGAGGGTCTGCTTGATCTCCTCACCCACCTGCGGGCGCATCGTGATGAGCTGCTCGGCGGTGTATTTCGCGCTTACGGATTTCACGCTCTCCTGTACCGCGGGGAGGAATACGATCTCCTGATAGTTGGGACCGATGTTCTGATAGATGCTGCAGGAGTAGTTGTTCGCCACCTTGAAGTTGACGGCGATTACGCTCTGCACCGCCTGAAGGTCTTTCGATACCGAGTCGGCGTTGACCTCCTGCACCTGGATCTTATTCGATACGATGACTACCTGCTGGATGAGGGGAGCCTTGAAATGAAGACCCTCGCTCAAAGGCGTGTCCGATACCTTACCGAGCGTCATGACCACGCCGCTCGAACCGGTGGGCACCACCGTGAAGCAGGAGCACAAAAGCAGGATGACGACGAAAGCGCAGGCGGCGAGAATAACGATCTTTTTGACCTTTCCGCCCTTGAGGTCTACGTTTACGGTCTGATATCCGTCGTTTTTCATTTTTATGATATTCCTTTCTTTTCCGGGAACTGTATTGTGTCTTGTGAATTTCCGTCCCGTTGACATGATAATACCACAAGTTCATGTGACTGTCAATAGTAATCTTGTGAAAATTACGAAATTTTTGTCACTTCGATCCTGTTGGTCATATAGTCGAACGTAACTCTGACCACGGTGTTGTCCTCTTCGATCTTCAGCGGGGATTTGCCGCCCGTGCCGGAGAAGGGGAACCAGCCCCAGCCGGTGCTCACGCACGCGGAGAGCGTGCCCCACGTGGACACCGCGAATTCATAGTCGCCTTTGAACGGCAGAACGAGGGTGAGCGCGAACGTATTATTTCCTATATAATACATGCGGGTGATCTCGCTGTTGGAGTCGTTGGCGGTCGCGCCGACGTGCGGCTGGAAGGTGCCGTATAAGACTACCTTTTCGGGGATTCGCACGCCCGTTTCCGGATCTTCAACGTCTTTTCCGCCGAAATCGAGGATATCGGAGGGGTTGGCGTATTTACGGTATTTTTCGTAGCCCTCGGAAAGAAGCCGCGCGGTCACGTCCTCCTGACCGAAGCCGTCGGGGCAGGCATCGCTTGTGTCATTGAGCTGATAATAGCCCTGTCCCAGCGCTTCCTCGCCGCTTTCGAGCGGACGGCGCAGGGGGAAGGCGAAATAGGCGTCGGGGTTGTTCACCGCCGTCCATTTGAAGGTGTAATCGAGGAATTTGTTTCTTTCCTCCTCGGGCTGCGCGGCGAACCAGTAGATCTGGTCTCCGCCCCACCACTGGCTCCATGCGCGCTGTTCGTAGGTGAGGTGTTCGTGCGCCCACACGTCCTTGCCGCCCCAGTTGTCGTATTCCATCAGGAAGGGGAAGCACTTCTGATATTCGCCGTCGGGAGAGATGCCGCCGCCGGTCTTGCCCTCGCGCACGAGCACGAGCTTTTCGCCGGGACGGTCGAGCACCGGGAAACGGGTGTAGGGCATCGCGTTGTAGTCGAGCAGGCTCACGCCGTTCTTCACCATCGAATGTGAATGTGCGTCAATGATGATCTTATGACGGCGGGCGTGTGTTCTGCCGTACTCGCGCATCATGTTCAGCACCTTGGCGATGCATTCCCATGAGCGGTCCTTAGCGGTGTACAGATGGATCTGCCCCATGTGGAAGGCTTCGTATCCCGCGTCGATGTAGTTGACGGCGCGGTAGTAAAACCACATCTGCGTTTCGAGACGGGCCATATCGGGGAAGCCGCAGCTTTTGTCGTGATCGGGATTGAATTCCTCAAAGTAGGCCTTGTCGAAATCGAAGCATCTGTCCTCAACGGGCAGACCGAACGCCTCGAAAACGAACGCGGGGATCTTCGTCGCCTCCATATCCTCGCGGTAAATGTATTCGAAAATGCACGCCTGCAGAATGATCTCGGGGTCGGCGGCGTGGATCTTCTCGGCGGAGAGGCGCGAAAGTTCGAAATGCTTTTCATCCGGCATCTCCGCTTTCCATATACCCGAGGCTCTTCCCAAAAACTTGAACCCGCATTTTTTTATGACGCGGATATCGTCGTCAAGCGTATCGCTCATGTAGATCCACTGCGCCGTGGCGGCGTGGGAAAGATAGTAGTCAAGCACTTTTCTCGGCATCGAGCCGTCGAAGTATCCGGGGGATGAAGTGTTCATTTGTTTCGTCTCCTTTTCTTTATGGTTTCAGGCAATTGATCGGAACCACGTAGATACCGTCCTGACTGCGTTTGTATGCCGGACCGCAGGCGGTGAGTATCATAAGAAATTCCGGTGCGTTTTCATTGCTTTTTGTTTCGATTTTTTCTTTCAGGCGTTTGAGAGACTCTGCGCCGTCCTCTATCAGCTTTTCGCCGCCGAGCTTTATTTCGATCGCCGCCCATTTCCCGTTCGGAAGATGAAGCACGGCGTCACATTCCAGCCCGGAATTATCTCTGTAATGTTTTACCTCGCCGTCAGCCGTTCCCGCATATATGCAAAGGTCGCGCACTGCCATATCCTCAAAAAACAAACCAAAGGTATTCAGGTCGTTCATAAGATCGTCGGGGGAAATATTCATCGCACGGCAGGCAATGGAGGTATCGGTAAAATGACGTGTCGGAGTAGAACGGATGGAGGTTTTTGACCGTATATTCGGATTCCATGCTTCCATGTCCTCAATGATAAACAGGTCTTTCAGGGCATACATATAATCGTCGTAGGTTTTTCTGTCAAACGTGCGGTTGTTTGACGCGCAGATGTCCTGTAAGATCGTGGACACCGGCGCTTCCGTCGAAATATTCCGCGCATAGCTTCGTATGATCATTTTGAAGATCTCGGGTTTTTTATTCCGGAACTGTTCATTTTCGCTGTTTTCAAAAACGAAAAGACTGTCGTAATAGTTTCCGGTTATTTCAAGGCCGAGGTCTTTATCGTCCTGTACAGATATCGGCCAGCCGCCGCGGCAGGTGAGATAGGCGGCGTCACGCAGGGTGAATTTTTCGTTCATATCGAAAATATCCATGTCGGGATGTGCGAATAAGGCGGAAAGAGAAACGCTTCCGGAGGAGTCGGCGGACTCATACAATGACATGGTACGCATTTTGAGGGGAACGATCCTGCCGGCACCCGAATGGTATATATCGGTTTTTTCGACCGGTGTGGAGCTTCCCGTCAGAAGATATTTACCGAATTCATAGTCAAAATCAAGGTCATCCTTAACGCAGTTCCAGATATCCGGTACGGTCTGCCATTCGTCGATCAGCCGCGGCGCTTCTCCGTTCAATATGCCGCGCGGATTGATTTTTGCCACGTCGATCACCTGTTTTGTGTTGAGCTTGATGAAGCTTTTCTGAAAACGCATACACGTTGTCGTTTTCCCGCAGAATTTCGGTCCCGCAACGAGCACGGCACCGGAAGAATTAAGCTTTTGTTGTATTTTATTTTCAATAAGACGCGGAAAATATTTTTTCATTTTTTACCCCTCCGATAGTAGTTTTAACATTTTTTTTTAGTGTAGTCAACATTTTTAATGATAAATTCCCGAAATTTTCAATATTACACTCCCGAAATTTTCAATGAACAACTCCCGAGATTTTCAAAAACATGTTCCGCCAAACGCTTCCCGGTGCGAATAACTTGACAAAGGGCGCCTTTTTATGTTTCAATCGAAAAAAACGTAACCTTTTGCCTTTTTCCGGTACTTAATAGACGATCCGACCGAAAAGGAGGAAAACGGAATGAAAAAATTTCTGTCTTTTGCGCTTGCGTGTGCTTTCATATTTTCCTGTATCGCCGTTTCCGGAGCGGCGCTGTCGCCGGAATACGCGCCGGACACCATACTGCTTACACAAACGTACTGCGATCCGGAATGTGTCGCTTACGATCTGGACGTAAGGCACCTTTCCGCGCCTCTTTCGGAGTGCGTCATCGAGCTCGACTATAACGGCGCGGTGCTCGAAGCGGATACGGTGACGCCCGAAAACTGCACCGATGCGTCCATTGCCTCGTGCGGCGTGGGAAAGATCACCCTGTATGCCGACGCGGCGAGGCTGACGGAAGAAATAAACCGTCTTGCCGGGATCACCTTCGCGGTCGTGGGAAACGGAAGCTTTGATGTTTCCGTCACGGTGCTGTCCTGTAAAACGTCCGACGGCAAAGACCATACGCTTACCCCCTGCAAATGGGCGCTTAAAATGTACCGTTCCCTTTCCGGAAAAGAAGAGGAAGCATACCGGAAGCTCGTCCCCTATTGCAACGTGGAAGAGGGGTATATATACGCTCTGCCCGGAGAAACGCGGGAGGAATTCGTCCGGCGCATTTCCTCCGTCACCGGAGAGGATTTCGTTTTACAAAAGCCCGGCGATCTGAGTGACGATAACGGATATTCGTGCGTACTGGAGAAGAGCATAAAAGACGACTTCGTGCGCCCCGGTACGCTGTGCGAGCTGCGGTTCGGCATAAACCACATGCTGTCGGGTTCCGTCGTGACCGTGGGCGACATCGCGGGGAACGACGGCAGGATCACCGCGGCGGACGCCCGTGCGGCTCTGCGTATGGCAGTGCTGCTGGACTTTGCGACCTCTGAGCAGAAATTCGCTTATGCGCCGCTGTGTTCCGAAGAGATCGAATTTTCCACGGCTCTTTTGCCGCCGCCCCCGGAAGGGTATTTTTGGGGCTTCGCGTCCGCGCCGACCTCCGCGCTTGCGAGAACGCTGTTGAGGATCGCCGTAGGGCTGGAGCCGATCAGCTGTTACCTGGAAATTTGTTACGATGAATAAAAAGGACGTGAACTCCGTTTGACCGACCGGGAGCTTATCGAGCTTTATGACCGACGGGACGAAAGCGCCGTCGCACATACGAAACAGGATTACGGCAGGCTGTTAGCGGGGCTTGCCCGTAATTTCCTGCGCTCCGAGCAGGACGTGGAGGAGTGCGTGGACGACGTTTTATTGGCGGTCTGGAACAATATCCCGCCCGACCGGCCGGATAACTTCACCGCTTATCTCTGCCGCATCGCCAAAAATCTGGCGATCAAACGCCTGCGCGACGCTTCGGCACAGAAACGCGCGCCCGAGGCGGTAACGAATATCGACGAGCTGTACGAAACGCTCGCCGGCGGCGAAACGCCCGAGAGCGCTTTTGACCTTCAGTTGACCGCCGGTATCATAAACCGCTTCATCGGCTCGCTCACCGGAGAAAAACGATATACGTTCGTGCGGCGGTACTGGTACGGCGACTCGGTAAAAGACATCGCCGCCGCGCTGGATGAGAGCGAGGCTAAGGTGAAGACCGCGCTTTTCCGTTTGCGGAAAGACCTTGCGAAAGAACTCCGGAAGGAGGGGATCACGGAATGACGCGCGAGGAACTCATGAAAGCCGTTGACTTAACGGACGACAAATATATCGCCGAGGCCGCCGTGCCTCCGGCAAAAAAGAAGATTTTCGCTTTGTCCGGCGTGAAAGCCGCGCTTGCCGTTGCCGCCTGCCTTGCCGTTTTTCTTGCATCGGGTCTTATTCTCAGGAAAGCCACGACACCGACGTACACCGACGCACCGACGACGGACAACTTCTCCGTTTCCGAGACAGCGGAAACGACGACGGAAAAGACGACGCAGCCGACCGAAGAGCCGAGCGCGGAGATCGTTGTACCGCCGGCGCAAAGACCGACGGAGCTCCCGACGGAAGAGCCTTCCGCACAGACCGAGGAGCCGAGCTCTCAAACGACGTCCGCAAACGTTACGGAGCCGACGGAGCAAAATAACGCCCCCACCGCGCCGCCCGAACAGCGCACGGAGGAAACGACCGCGGAGGGACCCGCGACCGAGCCGACGACCGCAGCGGAGCCGACGGAGAAAACGATCGGGGAAATTTTGTCGGTGCTCGGCATATTAGACAGTTCTGCCGGTGAGGGAGAGCTTCTGGAAGAGCCCGGGCAGCCGGGAGAGCAGATATTCACGCAGCTGACCGAAGAGGAGATCGCGGAAATTTTCGGCTTTTCGCCGTCCGAAAAACTCGTTCTTCCCGACGGTTACGCACGGGACGAAGCCCGCTTCGGCAAAACGGAGGAAAACGGGAAGAAGACGTTTCATGCCGTTTACGCTTTCGCGAAAGAGACGGACGTTGTGTATCTTGTGCTGCAAAAGGGCGATACCGCCTTTTCGCCGGAGCTTTTCGACGCCCCGCCGATCCGTGTGAACGGCGCCGACGTTTATATGATGACGGAATACGATGAAGATACGGATGGTCCGGAAACCTACCGGAACTGTCTTGCCTCGTTCGAAAGCGGCGGGCTGGCGGGTATCGTCTTCGGCAGCGGCTATTCGGTCACGACGGAGGAGCTGCTGATTTTTGCCGGGAATCTGCTGCCGCCCGCTTGACAAACCGTTTGCGCGGTGGTAAAATGACGTCAAGCGAAAAAGCTTGAATACCTCCCGCTGCTGACGGAATGTGAATTGACACAATGCCGCGGAAAGGTCAATAATTTACCGACCGTCTGGGTAGCTCTTTTTTCGGGGGCTGCCCTTTTGTTTTTTGATCCGAAAGGAGAATGATCTATGGAATTCACACAGTGGAACGGCTTTCAGACAGGCAACTGGACCGAGCATATCGACGTAAGGGATTTTATCATCCGCAACTATACGCCCTACACGGGTGACGCCGCATTCTTAAGCGGCGCGACCGAACGCACGAAAAAGGCGCTCGCAAAACTCGAAGAGCTCAAAAAGACCGAACAGGAAAAGGGCGGCGTGCTCGACGTGGATACGACCACCGTTTCCTCCCTGTGCAACTATAAACCCGGCTATCTCACCGACGAAGACATCATCGTCGGTTTGCAGACCGACGAGCCGCTCAAACGGGGCGTGAACCCCTTCGGCGGCATCCGCATGGCGCGTTCCGCCTGCGAAGCCTACGGGTATAAGCTCTCGGATGAGATCGAGGAATATTTCACCTACCGCACCACCCACAACGACCGCCTTTTCCGCGTGTACACCGACGAGATGAAGGCGGCGCGTCACTGCGCCCTGCTCACGGGGCTGCCCGACGCTTACGGCAGAGGCCGTATCATCGGCGACTACCGCAGAGTCGCGCTCTACGGCATCGACGTGCTCATCGCCG
>JAZLHN010000104.1:0-2642 GCA_045616815.1 Acutalibacteraceae bacterium | reverse complement strand
GCGAATTCGTCCACGTAGTCGGTGGGATAAAGGATTTCGAAGCCCTTGTCCTTGGCGGATTCGGTCTGCGGGAGCATTTCGATCTTCTCCACGGTATCGCCGGCGGCGTAGTAGATATCCTCCTGCTCCGCGCCCATTCTGCCGACGTACTCTTTGAGAGTGACGTATTTCTTTTCATTGGAGGACTTGAACAGGATAAGGTCGCAAAGCTCGTCCTTGTGCATTCCGTAGTCGGAATAGATGCCGAACTTGATCGACGTACCGAACGCCTCGAAGAACTTTTCGTACTTCTCTCTGTCGGTCTCGAGCATACGCAGAAGCTCGCTCTTTATCTTCTTTTCGAGCGTCTTCGCGATGAGCTTGAGCTGATGGTCGTGCTGCAGCATCTCACGGGAGATATTCAGCGAAAGATCCTCGCTGTCCACAAGACCTCTTACGAAATTGAAGTAATCGGGCAGAAGATCGCCGCATTTTTCGGAAATGAGCACGCCTTTGGAATAGAGCTGCAGGCCCTTTTCGTACTCCTTGGTATAGTAATCGTAGGGAGCGTGGCCGGGGATGAAGAGAAGCGCGTTATACGTGGCGTTGCCCTCGGTCTTGGAATGGATCACGCGCAGCGCGTCCTCATAATCATAGTAAACTTCCTTATAGAAAGCGTTATATTCCTCTTCGGTGATCTCCGATTTGCTCTTTTTCCAGAGAGGCACCATGGAGTTGAGGGTCTTATCCTCCTCCACAGTCTCATACTCGCCTTCCTTGCCCTCTACGGGACGGGAAGAGGTGGTGAGCATTTTGATGGGATAGCGGATGTAGTTGGAATACTTCTTCACGAGCGCGGATAAGCGGTAGGCATCCAGATACTCGTCGTAGTTCACTTCGTCGGTATTGTCGTTGATGTACAGGACGATATCGGTGCCTGCGGTGTCCTTTTCGGCGGGATACACGGTGTAGCCCTCCACGCCCTCGGACTCCCAGCAGTTGGCCTCGTCCGAACCGTAAGCCTTACTGATAACCTTCACGTTTTTGCTGACCATGAACGCCGAATAAAAGCCTACGCCGAACTGACCGATGATCTCCACGTCCTCGGACGTGCCGTTTTCGTTCTTGAAGCTCTGCGATCCGCTCTTGGCGATGACGCCGAGATTGTTTTCCAGCTCTTCGGCGGTCATGCCGATGCCATTATCGGAGATCGTGAGCGTGCGCGCCTCTTTGTCGGCGGTAAGACGGATGCAGAAATCCTCTTTTTTGAGTCCCACTTTATCGTCGGTGAGAGAACAGAAATAGAGCTTGTCTACCGCGTCGGACGCGTTGGATATAAGCTCGCGCAGGAAAATTTCCTTATGGGTATAAATGGAATTGATCATCATATCGAGGAGCTTTTTCGACTCCGCTTTGAACTGTTTTTTCTTCATTTTTCACATTTCCTTTCATAGCAATGATTTTTCATCAAAATATTCCGATGTGTTCCGCAGAACTCCAAAGCGCAGCAGAAGCTCCGGAAATACCGAAGCTTCTGCCGCACAGATTCATACAAAATATAAGAGAAAGGGGGTTCTGTGAAATCAATATTGACTGTTTACAGTGTCAATATACACGGAGCGGCTTAAAATATGCTGAAAACCTGTAAAATTATTCCTCTTCTATGGCGGCTTTTCTTGTATTGACCTCGCGGAAGAAGGCGGTATCGAATTTCGGTGTGCGGTCGTAGCGGTAGCATCCGTTCTGCTCCTGCTCGACGTCGGTGAGCTGCGTGTAGCAGAAACCGAAGATCTTCGGGTGGTCGAGCAGAACGTCGGTGAGCCCTTTATAGCGGGCTTTGAACTCTTCTTCACTCCGCGGCGCGTTGCCGTAGCCCCACGCGACGTCGCGGGAATTCCCTTCTACGGGGCTCCACTTGATGCCGCCGTATTCGCTCATGAACACGGGCTGACCGTCTTTATACGTCTGACGCTCGTTGCAGTGGTTGTTGAGTTCCGGTCCCGTAACGAACGGAGCCAGTCTTTCTCTCAGCGTTTCGGGATCCTGATCGTAATCGTGCAGATCGAAGATATCCGTTTCCACGTGATAGTTTCCGCTCGTGTCGATACAGATACGCGCGGGATCGGCCGCCTTGGTAGCGCGGTACACGAGGGACAGAAGCGGATCGTACTGACGGCGTCCCCAGCGATCCCACGTTTCGTTGAACGGGCACCAGCCGATGATCGACGGATGGTTGAAATCGCGCTCCACCTCCGAAAGCCATTCGTGCAGGATGCCGTAGATGCTCTCGGGAACGGTATGATCGAGTCCCCAGTTCGGATATTCGCCCCACACCATATAGCCCATCTTATCGGCATGATAGAGGAAACGCTCCTCGAATACCTTCTGATGAAGACGAGCGCCGTTGAAGCCGAAATCCATCGAAAGCTCGATATCGTGCTTCAAAGCCTCGTCGGTGGGTGCGGTGTAGATGCCGTCGGGATAGAAGCCCTGATCGAGCACCGTGCGCTGGAATACCGATTTCCCGTTGAGGCGGAATTTATAACCGTCCATCACGGCGGAACGAAGTCCGAAATAGCTCTTTACCTCGTCCTTGCCGAAGGTGAATTCCACATCGTAAAGTCGGCCTTTTCCGAGCTCCCACAGATGCTCTTCTTTGAGTG
>JAZLHN010000103.1:0-9048 GCA_045616815.1 Acutalibacteraceae bacterium | reverse complement strand
CGCTTTTCTGGGACGTGCATCCAAAATACTAAAATCGGTGTGTCCATTTTTATGGGTACAGTTTATCCTTATCTCAACTCTCAACTTTCAACTCTCAACTCTTTTTTTGTTTGAAGCGCTGTGCGCTTCAAACAAAAATTTGTCGTTCCGATAAAAAATCGGAGACCGTTTCCGATCTCCGAATTCCGTTTTATTTTTTGATCTGTCTTACGTCGCTGCCGAAGAATTTGAGCTGTGTATATTCGCCGATGAGGCGCGAGGATACGCGGCGGGTGTATTTATCCGCCAATTCTTCAAAGTTCAGATTCGTATTGATGATCGTGGGCAGGGAAAGATTGATGCGCGTATTGATGATGTTATACAACGCGGCGTTGGTGAACTGCGTGGAGAATTCCGCGCCGAGATCGTCGATGAGGAGCAGGTCGCATTCGAGCACCATCGCCTCATACTGTCTTACGTTCGCGGCCTTGCCGAAATGCTCCTTTTCGAGCTCGTTGAAGATGTTCTGCGCCGAATTGTAGATCACGTTGTAGCCCTTTTTGATGGCTTCTCCGGCGATGGCGAGCGAAAGGTGCGTTTTGCCGAGACCCGTTTCTCCGATCAGGAGCAGGTTTTCGGAATTTTCGTCGAAATCGTCGGCGTATTCTTTGCAGAAAGCGAGGATATCCTTCATCCTCTGCCTCGGAGAGCAGCGGTAGTCGGGATTTATCTTATCGTCGTAGTAATCGAGACGGAAATCCCCGAAGGACGAGAATTTCAGCGGCGAATTTTTGCCCGCCTCGTCGAAGGCGAACTGCTTTAACTGCTCGATGAAGCAGGTGCACAGGCGGTTGTTTTTTACGCCCGTATCTTCACATTCTTTGCAGAAATACCGCACGTCTAAAAAATCTTCGGGTAAAGAATGCTCGGCTAAAAGGCGCTTTATGTCCTGCTGCGCCTGTAAATTGCGTATCTTCTGCTTTTCAAGCAGCACCGCGGCGTCGTCCGGATCCATGCTGATGGCGTTCACGGCTTCCTTTACCGCTAAGATCATCTCGTTTTTACAGGAGATATATTTCGGCTCGGCGAGCGCGAAGGCGCTCCGGCGCTCCTCGGCGTCGGCCTCGGCTTTCAGCTTGCGGGCGGCGATGAGGTCTTTCGTTTTTTCGTAAAGTTCAACGGAATAAGGCATCAGCGTTTCTCCTTTTTCTTATGCTTCGGAACGGTGGTATTCATATATTCCGTCGCTTTTTCTATATCGTAGGACGCGGGCCGGTCGCTTTCGGACTGTCCTCTTACGCCGTAGGGGGACTTTGCGTCCTTCTTTTTCAGCGCTTTTTCCTCTTTTTCCCGGTCGAATTTCTTCTTTGCTTCCTCGGCCTGCTCGGGGGTCTTTATGCCCGCCGAATGCCAGCCGGCCAGAATTTTGTTCATGTAGGGAAAGCTCACGCTCTCGGTGTGACGGCTCATTTCGTCGAACGCGGCGGCGAGCATCGTGAGGCTGAAATTCCATTCACCCGTCCATATATCAAGATATTTGTGCTGGGCGGCGGTGGGATGCGCCGTTTTCAACCCCGTGAGCCGACGAAAATCGGGCCACACGGCGCTGATCTGTTCGAGCTTGCGCAGCTCCTCGTCCGCTGCTTCGATGGAGTCGATCTCGCGGTTGCTCCAGTCCGCACCCATCGTGAAAATATAATTGAAATTGCCGGATTTTCCGTGCGTGGCGGCGTATTCGCAGATAGCTAAGATCACTTCCGCGGGCAGGCCGTAGTAATCGTGCAGATTGAGCAGAGCGGACTGATCCGCCGTGCCGATCGTTCTGCCGAGTTTTTCCTGCGCGATGCGGAAGAGCTCGCCCACCTCGGGTGATTCGCTCAGACGGGCGCAGATCTGCTGATGGGAGAGCATCCCCGGCTTCGTTCTCACAACGGGCTTTTTTTCGGGCTTTTCGGCCGTTTCTTCGGGAATATCCGCCGGGAGAGCCGTTTCCGCTTCGGGCTTTTCGGGCTCGTCGGCGTCTTTCAGCACGCCCGCGGAGCACCAGTAGGCAAGCCCGTCGGAGGCTTCATCCTCGGACAGACCGGTACCCGCCGCCACTTCGGGAACGCCGACGGGCGTATCCGCGTGACGGTAAACGTAAAGGATGACCTTGAGCATGGCTTCGGACGCCAATTTCAGGTGTTTGTCGGCGATCTCGGACGGCATGACGAACACGCCGGTATAGGATGCGGGGTTTACCTTATACATAATTTTTCCTCAATTTTACGCTCTGAAAAACTCTAAAAACGCTCTGTACGCCGCGTAAACGTCGAGCTTGGAAACGACCTCGAACGGCGCGTGCATGGAGAGCACGGGCACGCCCACGTCCACAACGTCCACGTTCATCCGCGCGATGAATTTGGCGACCGTTCCGCCGCCGCCGGCGTCCACCTTGCCGAGCTCGCCGGTCTGCCAGCAGACCTCGTTTTCGTCCAGCAGAGCTCTTACCTCCGCCATGAATTCGGCGGAGCAGTCGGACGTGCCGCTCTTGCCGCGCGCGCCCGTATATTTGGTGATGACGACGCCCCGGTTTATAAAGGAGGCGTTGTTTTTCTCATATACGTCGCCGTAATTGGGATCGTAGGCGGCGTTCACGTCGGCGGAAAGACACTTGGAGAGGGAAAGTACGACGTTCGGATCGAGGCCTTCCGACTTCGCAAGGTCTTCGATGAAATAACGCAGATAGCAGGATTCAAGTCCCGTATTGCCTTCGGAGCCCGTTTCTTCCTTGTCGGTGAGCACGCATACGGCGGTGTTTTCGGTGTCCTCCGAGTCGAGCAGAGCCATGAGCGCCGGATAAGCGCACACTCTGTCGTCGTGGCCGTAGGCGCCGATGAGCGAGCGGTCAAGGCCGATATCGCACGCCTTGAACGCCGGCACCGCCTCCAATTCCGCGCTCTGAAAGTCGGCTTCGGTGATACCGTATTTTTCGTTCAGTATATGCAGGATGTTGAGCTTGATGTTTTCGGATTCCGCGCTGTCGTCGAACGGGCGGGAGCCGATGAGGATGTTGAGGGCTTCGCCCTTGATGCCGTCGGCAAGCGTGTTTTTCATCTGCTCGCCCGAAAGGTGGATGAGCAGGTCGGTGATCACGAATTTCGGGTCGGCTTCGTCCTCGCCGATGTTGACGTTAACGATCGTCCCGTCTTTTTTGGCGACGACGCCGTGCAGGGAGAGAGGGATCGCCGTCCACTGGTATTTTTTGATGCCGCCGTAGTAGTGGGTCTTAAAAAACGCCATTTCGTCGGCTTCGTACACGGGATTGGGCTTTAAGTCAAGACGAGGGGAGTCCACGTGCGCCGCGGCGATGCGCGCGCCCGCCGAAAGCCCCAAAGAGCCGATCACGGCGAGAATAAGGGATTTTCCGCGGTTGTTGAAGTAAATTTTCGAGCCCTCGGGATAATATTTGCCCCACTCGAATTTCCGGAAACCGTTGGAGCGCGCAAGCTCCACGGCTTCGTTCACGGCTTCGCGTTCGGTCTTCGCCGCGTCGAGAAAGTTCATATAGCCCTCGCAGAAGCTGTCCGCGCCGGAGACCTCTCCCGCGCTCATCTGCTTAACGGCGTGTTTCGGGGTAAAGAAAAGCTCTTTTTTCAGTTCTGCAGCTCTTGATCCTTCGCTCATGATATTTTCTCCCTTTCTGTAATAAATATAGTAATAGAATTTCCGGTGTATCGGCAGCGGTAAACGGCAGGTCAGCGCGGAGCAATATAAAAGTTTGGTCAAGCTTTTCAAAGCTTGCGTGGTCAAGGAGCAGAGCTCCTTGTCGCGCTTCGGGGAAGCGCGAAATTCTTATGCTTCAAAAAACGCAGGAGGGGAGGAAAAATTATCCGGTGGATGATTTTTCCGTGGGGAACCCTCGTCGGGGGTTCCCCTATGCGAAGCATAAGATACTTAAAGTAACTGCATTTTTCCTGTTTTACTTGAAGCTCGTGCGCAACATCGGCAAAGAGATTATTCATTCTCTGTCGGTGCTTCGCACTTGAAAACCCCCGGCGAGGGTTTTCAAACTTTCCTGCGCTCTGCGAACGATAAAGCGTTCCGCTCACTGCGGTGAGCGGCTCAAGGCTCCGCCTTAAGAAACCGGCGCCTTTGAAAAGGCGGGCGAAACTTCTTATTCGCTTCGCGCGTTCAAATAAAATGATTCCGAATGATCTCGTCGATATCCGCGTTTTCGCCGTTTTCGAGAATGACGTCCGCTTTTTCGTTGAGCTTCATTTCCGCTCTCTGGGCGTTCACGCGCTTTTTCGCTTCCTCTGCGGAGATACCGTCGCGCTTCATGATGCGCCGGATCCTGATGTCCTCGGGCGCGGTCACGAACACGGTGCGGTCGCAGATCTCGTTTAGTCCCGAGGAAAAGAGAAGAGGCGCGTCGATAACGACGTCTTTGCCGCTGTTTACGGCGTTTTTCGCCCGTTCGCGGCATAATTCTATGATGGCGGGGTTTGTTATGTCGGTGAGGAGCTTCGTTTTTTCCGCGTTTTCGAAGGCGCGGGAGGCGAGCTCTCTTCTTTTCAGCTCACCGTTTTCGTCTAAAATATCGCTTCCGAAGGCTTCGGCAAGCTTTGTGAGAACGGGGCTGCCCTTTTCGGTGATCTCGCGGGCGATCTTGTCTGCGTCGATGATGAGAGCGCCGTTTTTCGCCAGCGCGGCGCATACCGTGCTTTTGCCCGAGCCCGAGCCGCCCGCTACGCCCGTGATCTTTTCCTTGCCGTTCAAAAACGTGAAGCCCGCCGCCCGGTACAGGCGGTTGCACACGCCTAAGCCCACGCCCTTTTCGGACGGCGCGCGGCAGAACACCTTTTTCGCGCCGAGAGCGTCGAGCTCGCGGAAGGAGTCGAACAGCCGGTGGGACTGCGTAAGAGGCTCGTTTTCTTTGCCCATCGTAACGCACGGCAGCGGGATAAGGTCTTCCTCGCCCTCGAAGCACAGAGCGTAGTCCGCTTCGTTTTCATGCGCGTTGATATAAGCGATATATTCTTCCAAAGTGCCCTTCACGATGCTGATCTTCGCGTCGGGGGAGTAGTGCTTGTATTTCATGCCGGGGGAGGCCGCCACCGCGCCCTTGGCAAGGGGATTGAGCACTGCGGGGTCGATATCCACTTTGCCGAGCACGGCTTCGAGCTGCTCGTGCGTGACCGCGCCGGGGCGCAGAAGTCTCGGAGTGGGGGTCGCCAGCGTCACCACGGTGGATTCGATGCCGAATTCGCAGTCGCCGCCGTCCACGATGCAGGCGATCCTGCCGTTCATGTCGTCGATGACGTGCTGTACCGCCGTGGGACTCGGAAAGCCGGAGATATTCGCGCTCGGAGCCGCCAAAGGCACGCCCGCCGCCCTTATCACGGCGTTGGCCACCGTGTGGGAGGGCATACGGATCGCCACGGTGTCGAGCCCCGCGCTCACTTCATCCGGGATCGTATCCTTTTTCGGCAGGATCATCGTAAGAGGCCCCGGCCAGTAGGCTTCGGCAAGGGCGAGCGCCTTTTCGGGCACCTCGCGGGCGATGGAATATATTTCGCTCACGTCGGCGATGTGCACGATGAGCGGATTATCCTGCGGTCTGCCCTTGGCCGCGAAGATTTTTTTTACGGCTTCGGGGTCGAAGGCGTTCGCCGCAAGCCCGTACACCGTTTCGGTGGGGATGGCGGCAAGCTCGCCGTTTCGCAGATATTTTGCCGCTCTTTCCACGTCGGCAAGCTGCTGTGTTAAATTGTCGATCTTGATGATTTCCGTATTCATTTTTATGTTTCGTTCTTCATTTTCTCCGCGGTGTCCGCGGTGATGAGCGCGTCGATAAGACCGTCGATATCGCCGTTGAGCACGGCGTCTATTTTATATAAGGTAAGGTTTATACGGTGGTCGGTCACTCTGCCCTGCGGGTAGTTATAGGTGCGGATGCGTTCGCTCCGGTCGCCCGTGCCCACCTGCGAACGGCGTTCGCTCGCGATGGCGGAATCGTGCTTTTCCCGCTCGATGTTAAGCAGACGGGACTTTAGCACCTTCATCGCCTTGTCCTTGTTTTTATACTGGCTGCGTTCGTCCTGGCATTCCACCACCATCCCGGTGGGAAGATGCGTGATGCGTATGGCGGAGCTCGTTTTATTGATGTGCTGACCGCCCGCGCCGGAGGAACGGAAGGTGTCTATTTTCAGATCGTTGGGGTTTATGTCCACTTCCACGTCCTCGGCCTCGGGGAGCACCGCCACGGTGACGGTGGAGGTCTGTATCTTGCCGTTGGATTCGGTCACGGGGATGCGCTGCACGCGGTGCACGCCGCTCTCGAATTTGAAGCGGGAGTAGGCTCCCTCGCCGTCGATCATGAAGCTGATCTCCTTGAAGCCGCCGAGCTCGGTGGGGTTGGAATACATGATCTCGGGCTTCCAGCCTCTTCCCTCGGCATACATCGAATACATGCGGAAGAGCACCGCGGCGAACAGAGCGCTTTCCTCGCCGCCCGCACCCGCGGGGATCTCGATGATGACGTTCCGGTCGTCGTTTTCGTCGCGCGGCAGAAGTAAAATTTTGAGCTCCTCGTAGTTTTCCTCGGCTCTTTCCTTTGCGCGCGTATATTCCTCGAATACGAGGTCTTTGAAATCCTTATCGGAGATGCCCTCGTCGAGCAGCGCCTTGTTTTCCTCCGCCTCTTTCATGTTTTCGGTGTATTCGCGGAATTTTTCCGCCACCGGCGATATCTGCTTTAATTCCTTTTGCAGTGCCGTTACCTTTTCGATATCCGAAAGCACCGACGGATCGCAGAGCATGGCGTGGATGGCTTCGTATCTGTTTTCTATGGTTGTGAGTTTATCGAGCATAGTTTCATTCCTGTTGCGCGTTTTCCCCGCGGAGGATGTTTTTTATGTTTTTTTCCGCTTTGCTGCGGGGCACCATGACCTCTCTGCCGCAGTTGAGGCACCTGATCTTGAAGTCGATCCCCGTGCGGAGAACGGCGAATTTTTTTTCGCCGCACGGATGCTGTTTTTTCATTTCAAGCACGTCTCCCACTCTTACGTCCACGGAAAAAACCTCTTTTTTTCATATATTTAGTTTATTCTATCATACTTTGAAGAAAAGATAAATACAAATTTATATGCAAATGAAAAATTATATTGAAAGGTTGACTGCAGAATGACCGAATATATGCCCGAGGGCAATCTCATCCATACCGCAGAAAACAGAGCCGCTTTGAGCAGTATCGCCTCACTCAGGGATGCCATGATGAGAGAAACGGTGCTGGAAGCGCGGGTGAAGCTGTGCGACAGGCAGCACAATATGCATCTCGATCTCGGATCGCTGAACGGCGTGATCCCGAAGGAGGAGGGCGCTATAGGCGTGAGCGAAGGCAGAGTGCGCGATATCGCGCTCATTTCCCGCGTAGGAAAGCCCGTCTGCTTCGTGGTGACGGCGATAAAACGCGATGAGAACGGAAAAATATACGCCGAACTGTCCCGCAGGAGAGCGCAGGAGAAATGCATGGAAGAATACATATCCGCTTTGCTTCCGGGCGACGTGATCGGCGCAAGAGTGAGTCATATTGATAATTTCGGCGTTTTCTGCGATATCGGCTGCGGCGTCAGCGCGCTCATGCCCATCGACGCGGTGTCGGTGTCCCGTATCCCGCATCCCTCCGTGCGTTTTTTCAGCGGACAGCAGATCAAAGCCGTTGTAAGAGGCAGAGACGGCGAGGGCAGGATCCTTCTTACGCATAAGGAGCTTTTAGGCACGTGGGAGGAGAACGCCGCGCGCTTTCAGGTAGGGGAGACCGTGCCGGGCGTGATACGCTCGGTGGAGAGCTACGGCGTTTTCGTGGAGCTTGCCCCGAATTTAGCGGGACTCGCGGAATACGATCCCGACGTGCGCGCGGGCGATACCGCCGCCGTGTTCATAAAAAGCATACTGCCCGAACGCATGAAAATAAAGCTCGTGATCGTGGATACCGGCGGCGAAAAACAGCCGGGGGAAAAAAGCCTCGAATATTTTTTCGACGGCACCCACATGGATCGCTTCGTGTATTCTCCGCCGGAGTGCGGGAGAGTGGTGGAAACGGTATTCAATTAAATCGGAGATCGGAAATCGGAGATCGGAAGGAGTTCTCCGGTGAAGATTCTTTTCTCTTCTTCTCCGAAAAGGATATTGATGCTGCCGTCGGCGTTTATTTTGCCGCACACGCCCTTTCGTTCTTCGTAAACAACGGTTTTTCCGGCAAGATAAGATTTTTCATTGAGCTCCGATACGATATCGGGGCTCGTTTCGTTCAGCAGGTCTTTTTCGTAGACGAGATCGTCGAGAAGCTCCATGCAGCGTTTTATGAGGACGTTTTTGTCCGGGACGGGCAAGCCCTCCGCGGAAAGGGACGTCATTTTCCCGGCAAGCTCCTCCGGGATCTCCTCTTTTGAAAGCTGTGTGTTGACGCCCACGCCGCAGATAAGGTGCGTGACGCCGCCGCGGTCGATGCGCTCCGTTAAGATGCCGCAGAGCTTTTTTCCGTGCAGATACACGTCGTTCGGCCATTTGACGAGCGTTTTCGCGCCCGTGAGCTCTTCGAGAGCGCGGCTGACCGCAAGCCCCGCTAAGAGCGTGAAAAACGGGATATTCTTTTCCTCCCCGTTCAGCGGATACGCCGCGGAAAAATAGACCCCGCCCGCGGGCGAATAAAACGAGCGTCCGAGCCGTCCGCGCCCGCCGGTCTGGCAGTCTGCGGCGATCACGTCGGAAACGGCGCCGGAGGAGGCTTTTATTTTTTCTTTCAGCTCCGCGTTCGTCGAGCCGACGACGGGGAGGGTTACGTAATTTCTCATAGTGTGTCCTTTTCCGAACGGTAAATGGCAGTTTAGCGGCTTCGCCGCTAAACTGCCGAGAGTTGAAAGTTGAGAGTTGAAAGTTGAGAGTTGGACGGGCTTCGCCCGTACCCGTTTATATAAAAGCAGGTACAAACGGGAGCAACTATAACAATATATCGTTCTTAATGTTGTTGAACAAGTGAACAGTTTCAAGTGGTAGAATCAAATCGCGTAAGCGATTTCCTTATCT
>JAZLHN010000102.1:0-4499 GCA_045616815.1 Acutalibacteraceae bacterium | reverse complement strand
GTATATTTTCCATAGTATACCTCTGTATGGATGAACACTTTATTCCAAAAGAGACACGCAAAATTTCTCTTGCGTGTCTCTTATCATGCTTTTGCAGCTGTCCGCCGATCGGTTATCCTTCCGTAACTTCCTCGGCAACTTCTTCCGTGGGGGCTTCGGTGGCTTCTTCGGCGGGGGCTTCCGCGGTGGTTTTCTCGGTGGGTTCTTCCTGATTGCCGAATTCCACGCTCTTAGCGGGGATCAGATCGGTGTCGAAGGCGCTTCCGAGCGTTACGCCGATGGCATCACCTACATTGATCAGCACCGCCTTGTTGGTCACGCTGGCGGCAACATAGTAGTAAACGCCGGAGTTGTCAAGCTCGATGTAGTAATAAGTATTGCCGGAAACAACGGCGGAGCGGATGTCGGTCACATAACCGAACACAACGGTTTTAGCGTCTTCGCCGGGGTCGTCTTCGGGAAGCTTGCCGATATTGTCGGCATCAAAGTTGAAGTCAATGATCACGGCGGGGCTTGATTCCGCAAGGCCGTCGATGTATTCTTCGAGGCAGCTCTTGAGGTCCACGTTTTCATTCTTCGGGATCGCCACAACGTTATACTGCTCTACGTTTACCATCGCGTAAGACTTAACGATATTGGAGGAGTCTTTCAGAGCCATGAAATAGGTGGCTTCGCCGTCGATGTTGAGCAGGATCGGGAAGGATGCCTTCCAGCCCTTATCCTGCACCTTGCCCTGTGCGGACTTCTGCGCGGCGGACTCGGTAGCACCGGTGGTGGGATAGAACATGGCTTCCTTGGTACGCTGGTTGATGAAGAAGAAGCCTAAAATGGAGTCGTCGGAGGTAACGGAAGTAACACCGGTGTAGAGATATACGTCGTCGCCGATGGCAAGGAACGAATAACCGTCGGACGCCTTCTTAACGCCGGACTGACCGATGATGGAGTTCCAGAAACCGCCGTTGTACTTACCGAAGTAGTTGTACTGATTCACGAGCAGGTTGGAGTCGTACGCCTGGTCGATCCACGCGATCTCGCTGCCGTCCGCACTCATGGTGTCTGCGTCGTAATACTCGGCGTCACCGGTCACGGCGTCTACGAGGATGATACCCTCAACGTCGTCGCCGCCCACAAGGCCTACCGTCTTTTTGATGTGTTCAACTACCCAGTAGGGCTTGCCGGTCTCGTCGATCTCAAAGCTCATCTCACCGAAAATGTAGGTGGGATATTTGAAACGCAGTACGCGCTTTAAGTATTCGTTGAAATGCTCCGCGGTGGAGTATTTGATATCGTAGTCGGTCACAAGCTCCGCCTGCTGGGTGTTCATGTTCACCTTGACGTAGCCGGGAATACCCTGATATTCGCTGCCGACCACGGAATTCAGGAACCATTTGAAGATATCGCCGTACTTCAGAGGATAGATACGATAGGGGCTGCCCTTGAAGTTGATCTGCGTGGAATCGGCGGTGAGAAGTTCAAACTGCGATTCGAGGTTCAGTTCCGCAAAGTCGCCGAGGGTCTTGTCGGCCAGGGTCTGCGCGGCTTCCTTGTCGATGAGAGCCACGTTATTGAAGTCCGACATGCTGTCGATCAGCGAAACGGTGTTGGAGAAGTCGGAATTCTCGATGGAAAGGATCTGCGAATAGCTCTTCGCGCGGAAGAACGGGCAGGATACGAGATAACCGACTAAAAGAACGAGGGCTAAAACGCCGCCGAGCACAACGGGGATGGTAGCTCTGCGCTTTACGTAAGGTACGTATTCGGGTTTCGCAAACGCGCCGGAGGTGATGAACGCCGAAGCGACGTAAGAGCCGAGCACGATCGCCCAGTAGATATAGAAGTCATAGGAACCGAGGTTCATGGGCGGGAGCAGGAAATAATAGGCGATGCCCGCCGTGAGAAGCATAACGATCACGTTGATGACGATTTTGAGTCCCGCTTTATCCGGAGGGATCAGAACGTCTTTTACGCTTTTCTTTTTGCCGTTGTCGGAAAAATCAACTTTGATAGGGTCCATAGGGCCAACTCCTTATTTTTATACATTTAGATGTAGTATATCATATAATCTTATATAAGGCAAGGGGAAAATTATCGCAAACGGAGAAAACGGAATATAGCAGGCGGCACGTTCTGCGCCTGAACGGAATCATTACGGTGCGGCAAATAAAGGATGTACCTCCATCGCTGTAAATATAGCCGAAAGACGATAAAGCAGACTCCTGCATACCTGTATTCCCTTTGTTATACTGTTATTCTTTTCCACTCTTCCGTGAGTCTTTCGATCGTCCACTGCGCGTTGGCGGGGCTGGTGGAGGGCAGGCACACGGCGGGAAGCTTCACCGTGTCCGCGACGTGTTTCTTATACAGTTTTTCCGCCGTTTTTCCGTTCAGGAAGACGGCTTTTATTTTACTGTTCCCGACGATCCCCGCGATATCGTTCGGAACGACGTTCGTGATGCTCGCGTCCGAGCTGCCCGTGATATCGCACGAGGCGATCACGTCCCACAAAGCGATATTATGTTTTAAGAGCAGCTCTTTTTTCTCCGGGATCGTTTGCGGGCACACCTCACCGAGCACGGCGGAGATCACCCTCCAGAAACGGTTTTGCGGATGGCCGTAGAAAAAGCCCTCCTCGCGGGACTTCACCGACGGGAAGCTGCCGAGAATGAGCACGGAAGAATTTTCATCATACACGGGAGAAATGTTATGGAGTACCATTTTCTTTATTTTCCTCTTGCATTAGCTTTACCGTAATTGTATAATATCTAACGGTGTAAAATCAACTGAAATCTGAAAGGAGTTTTTCCCATGAACTATTCACGCGAAGTAGAAAACATGTGCGTAGTCAACAAAGGACCCAAGCACGGTCCCGCTCCCATTCCCGAAGAGGGCAAATGGATCCAGGCAAAAGAGATCACCGACATTTCCGCTTACACGCACGGCGTAGGCTGGTGTGCTCCTCAGCAGGGCGCCTGCAAGCTCTCGCTCAACGTTAAAAACGGCATCATCGAAGAGGCCCTCGTAGAGACCATCGGCTGCTCCGGTATGACCCATTCCGCCGCTATGGCAGCAGAGATCCTTCCCGGCAAGACCCTCCTTGAAATGCTCAATACCGACCTCGTTTGCGACGCCATCAACACCGCCGCACGCGAGCTCTTCCTCCAGATCGTTTACGGCAGATCCCAGTCCGCTTTCTCCGACGACGGCCTCGTGATCGGCGCCGGCATGGAAGACCTCGGCAAGGGCGCCCGCTCCATGGTAGGTACCATGTACGGCACCAAGGCCAAGGGCGTAAGATACCTCGAAATGACCGAGGGCTACTGCACCAAGATGGCTCTCGACGAGGATGATCAGGTGATCGGCTATGAGTTCGTTTCTCTCGGCAAGATGACCGACTTCATCAAGAAGGGCTACGATCCCACCACCGCTTACAACAAGTCCATCGGCCACTACGGCAGATTCAATCCCGAAGACGGCGCGGTCAAGTACATTGACCCCCGTAAAGAATAATTAAGGAGGTAACGTAGAATGGCACAGTTTGAAGGTTATGAAAGACGTGAGGCTAAGATACTTGCCTGCCTGAAAGAGTACGGTATCTCCTCCATTGACGAATGCAAGGCTATCTGCGACGAAAAGGGCATCGACCCCTACACCATCGTCCAGGAAACTCAGCCGATCTGCTTCGAGAACGCCAAGTGGGCCTACACCGTAGGCTGCGCGATCGCCATCAAGATGGGCTGCAAGAAGGCCGCTGACGCCGCTGCCGCTATCGGTATCGGTCTGCAGAGCTTCTGCATCCCCGGCTCCGTTGCCGAAAACAGAAAAGTTGGTCTCGGCCACGGCAACCTCGGCAAAATGCTCCTCTCCGACGAGACCGAATGCTTCGCGTTCCTCGCCGGTCACGAATCCTTCGCGGCTGCCGAAGGCGCTATCAAGATCGCCCTCAACGCCAACAAGGTAAGAAATAAGGATCTCCGCGTTATCCTCAACGGTCTCGGCAAGGACGCCGCCATGATCATCTCCCGCATCAACGGCTTCACCTTCGTAGAGACGGAATTCGATCCCTACACCGAAGAGGTCAAGGTCGTTTCCGAAAAGGCTTATTCCAACGGCCCCCGCGCCAAAGTTAAGTGCTACGGCGCCGACAACGTTCCCGAGGGCGTTGCGATCATGAAGCTCGAAAACGTAGGCGTTTCCATCACCGGTAACTCCACCAACCCCACCCGCTTCCAGCATCCCGTGGCAGGCACCTATAAGAAATGGTGCGTTGAAAACGGCGTGAAGTATTTCTCCGTTGCTTCCGCCGGCGGCACGGGACGTACTCTTCATCCCGACAACATGCCGGGAGGGCCCTCCAGCTACGGCATGACCGACACCATGGGCAGAATGCACTCCGACGCTCAGTTCGCAGGTTCCTCCTCCGTTCCCGCTCACGTGGAAATGATGGGCTTCCTGGGCGCGGGCAACAATCCTATGGTCGGAATGACAAGTCGGATCGTAGC
>JAZLHN010000101.1:0-5971 GCA_045616815.1 Acutalibacteraceae bacterium | reverse complement strand
GCACCGCATGGGAGCGTGCGGAGCACCACGAAATATAAGTTTCTTTTGTTTTGTTTGGTTGTTAACAAGCCGTGCAATTACAACGAATTTGAGCAATCCGTTGTTTGTTTTTTCCGTTGCCCTCCGGGCGCTCCTATGCGGTTCGCCGAGGGTGAGGCGGTACTGAATGACAGTCCGGTGGACTGTCAGAGCCGCCGAACCGACCGAGCAGGGCTGTGCCCGTGGCGAGACCGGCGAACCCTACGTGCTCCCGCAACTACTCCGCCGCTAACCTGCCATTTATCGTTCCGGTACAAAAAAAGCGGAGACCGTTTCCGATCTCCGTTTCTGTATATTTTTTTGCATTTATCCGAACATTTTGAGCAGTTCTTCACAGCACAATCTTATATAAAGGATGAGCGTTGCGAAGTCATTTTTGAGCTTTGCCACGATATTCGCAATATTGTCAACGATATCATGCGCCGCGTAACCGGCGAGCTCGCCGTGGTTGTCATTCACGTTATCGTTATCGAAAGCGAACTCATAAAGGAACGGCGAGAGGGCGGAAATGAGGAAATATTCGCCGGGCTTCACACCGCCGAACGCCTTGCAGCAAAGCTTTGTGATCGCTTCGGACATAGGTGCGTAACCGTTCTTTTCGAGCAGCTCGGTGGCGGCGCGCATGAACACGTTGTCGTTCACGTTCGGCAGGTCGGTGCGCAGGATCAGCGCTAACGTGCGGAGCAGGATCGTGACCTCGGGAGAATCGAGATCAAAGGCTTCCTCGCCCGCGTAATGCATAGCGACTAAAGAGGTGGCAAGATCCCAGCCGTTTTCGTACTCCGAAGCGGGGATGTCGATATTGTATTCCTTCGCGAGCTCACAGATGCTTCCTTCGCCGTAGAGCGGCATGCGCACGATGCGGGTGAGACCGTCCACGGCGGTCTTTACGAGGCCGTAATAGAAATCGTCCTCGGTGATATGCATCTTCTCCATGGTAAGAGAGAGCTCCAGACGGTATTCCACGCCCTTCTGCAGGAAGGTCTTCGCGTAAGCGTTCAGCCCGTCGTTCATGGCGGCGAGCTGCGCGTCGGTGAAAAGAGGCTGCCGTTCTTTCAGCACGTCCGTGTCGATCTTATCGACGGTGCGGGCTTCGTAGCCGATCTTCCCGTCGGAAAGAGTCATCACGCGGTACTGCAAAGGATACATCGTGAGCGACGTGGTGGCAAAATCATAGATGACGTTGCCCGCGGGGCTCGTGTAAGAAGTCGCGTCCGAGCAATGCTCATGACCGGAAAGCACGAGCTTTATGCCCCAGTCGGCGAAGAGGGCTGCCGTCGAATAATGGAAGCGCACAATGAAATCATGGCTTATGATCCGCTGCAGAGGCAGGTGGTCGAGCAGATTGTGATGCATCATGACGATGGGGTATCTGCCGTCGGCATACGCCTTATCCGCCTGTTTTTTCACCCAGATGAGCTTGGCTGCGGACATGCCGTCCGCGGTGGACTGATCGGGATCGGTGGAATCGAGGGCGATCAGACGGTATTTTTCGCCGAGATCGGCGGTGTAGGAGCAGTCGTCCGCTCTTTTTTCGAGCGCCTTATCGTAGCCTAAATCGGCGTAGATCTCTTTGAAGGTATCGAGCGTGGTATTGCAGTTGCTGCCCGCGTCGTGGTTGCCGTTGATGACGAAAACGTCCTTGCCCGTGGCCCGCTCGAAAGCGAGCAGCTTATCGGCAACGGTGCGGTGATCCTCGGGATAGGTTTTGCCGTTGTCCGCGAGGTCGCCGGAAATAAGCACGTATTCCACCGCGTCGTCTTCGGCGCACTGCGCTAAAAATTCGTCGATGATCGCGCCGCTCTCGTTTTCCATGGCAGCACGACGGTTGGCGTAAAAGAAAATCTCGTCGTCGTTATTCTGTTCGAATTCCTCGTCCGGACGGTCGAAATGCAGATCGGACGCGAGGGCGAAGCACAGAGCGTCGGTCTCCGCTGCTGTCCCGCAGACCGCGAAAGAGGACAAAAGCAGAACGGCGCAAAGAAAAACGGATAACGTTTTTTTCATATATTCTTCCCCTTTGTTACCGGATCGAAAGACCCTTGTTTTTGAGAAAAGTCTTTGCCGTGTATTTTTTTCGCTTGCTTGCGAACGTGTATTGCAGGAACGCCTTCGGCGTTTTGGAAAGAGAGAGCTCGGATAAAAGCTTCGGATCAAACGGAGACGGGTCCTTTACGTTGATCGGCACGGCCTTCGCCTGCTGTCTTGCCGCAGCGAAGAAATTTTCATCCGGAAGCACGTGTACGTTTTCGCAGGACAGCCATCTTTCGGGGATGTTCTTTTGCAGGCTTTCGCGGATAAACAGCTCGAAGAAAGGAAGCTTCTGGATAAACAGCGAGTCGATGAATTCATCCACCGCTTCCACGTCCGTGAAATCGGCAAGCAGGCTGAATGCGGGGATCGCCGCGGCATCCGCGCGGCAGGTGTACATCGCGGGGAAACGCAGATCGGCAAAGGCAGTGGAGAGCTTCTTTCTTCTCTCGTTCACCATCAGCGCGGTGATCGCCTCGAATCTGTCGCGGAGCGTCCTGATATCCTCGTCCGTGAGGTACCAGAAATAGCGGTAAAAACGGTCGGTGAGCGTTTCGAAATAAACGAACAGCATTTCCTGGAAGGTGTATTCGTCGCCGTCGAAGGAGCCGGTGTCCTCCTCGATGATCCCCTTGATATCCCCGAGAATCTCGTCGAACAGAGCGCAGGTGAGACGGATATTTTCGGCGCAGGGCTCGGCGCCCTTTTCAAAGCCCGTGAGATACACGCCGCTCCGACGGTCGTAGATGGCGCCCGCCACGCCCGCGACCTTCGCGTCGCAGCCGAAAAGGCATTTCACGAAAAACGCCGCGTTGTAAAGGACGGGCTGCTCCGGGAAGCGCAGAGAATAGAGATCGTAGAATTTTTTCTTATATACCCTGCCCGACAGATCGAGGGTATTGAGAAGCGCGCGGTCGAATTTGTCGATATGCGGCACGGTGGCGAGCATATCCGCCCAGTCGAGATAATGCGGCTCTCCCTCCGCGGAAAGATAATAGCGGGGCGTGATGATATCCGCGCCCGTCTCCTCGTAGACCGCAAGCACGTTTTCCACGGAATCCGGGGAGATATAGTCGCCGCCGTCGATGCACCATACGAGCTCCGTCTGGGCTTCGGCAAAGCAGGCGTTGCGCAAAGCGGGCGTGGAAGTAAACGCTGTTTGCTTGAGTTCGAAGCCGACGTATTCGCGGCAGTAGTCCTCCGCTAATTCCTTTACGTCCTGCGCGACGTCACCGCACATGAGAATGACGCTGAAATCCTCGACCGACTGCTCCACGAGCCCTTCGAGCGTATATTTGAGCTTATCCTTACCGCACAATACGGTAACGGCCACCGTTAATTTTGACATATCATTCACCTTTCAGGAAAATTTCCGCTTTTTTGATATCTTCGGGATAGGTTATTTTTATATTTTCCGTACTGCCGGGCACCATGGCGACCTTTTTTCCGCAATACGTATAGACCGAACAGCCGTCGGTGAGCGAGGAAAAAACGTCGGCGGGGATACTGCGGCAAAGACGGTACAATTCCTCCGCACGGAAGCTCTGGGGCGTCTGCGCGTGAAAAACGGTACGGCGTTCGGGCACGGCGTCGATGAATTTTCCGTCACCGCTGATGAACACGGTGTCCACCGCCGGGATACAGGTGTTGCACGCTCCGTAGTCCCTCGCCGCGGCAATATTCTCTTCGATGATCTTTTTCGTGATGAACGGCCGCACGGCGTCGTGCGTCAGCACGATATCCTCTTCTCCCATGCCGTCTTCTTTCAGCGAACGCAGGATATTCATCAGCGTATCGCTTCTTGTCGCGCCGCCCTCGACGAACGAAACGTTTTTATACTCCGGGAGAAATTTTTCAAACAGCGCGCGGGCATACGAGAGGTATTCCCGCGACACGGCAACGATCATGCCGTCGATGAGCCCGCTTTCGATAAAGCGCTCCGCCGAACGGATGATGATGGGTCTCCCCTGTATTTCAATATACTGCTTCGGCACCGCCGAGCCCATACGCGAGCCCGTTCCGCCGGCCAGCAGAGCCGCGGTAATCATAGCAACACCCCGTTCAGATCAATCCGAATTCTTTCAACCGTTCGATAAGCTCCGCGATATCCTGCTTCGCCACCGCTTCGTCCACGTCGAATTCATCGAGCACGGCTTTCAGCATATCGTTTTCATCGCCGCCGTTTATCAGCGCTTTGACGGCGACCGCCGAAGTCCCGTTCAGCGCGAATATCCTGTCCGACTGCTTTACGTCCCCGCCCACGGGGATCAGGATATCCTCGCCCGCGATATTCCGCAGTACGACCTGTGTTTTCAGTTTCATCCCGCCGTCTCTCCTTTTTCCGTCTCCGCAAAAACGGGAGTGAGTTTATATCCGGAAACGATGCCCGTATCGAGCACGGCTTCCTCTCCGGCGGGCAGGCCGCTTACGTGTACAAAAAACGCCGTGCCGCCGAAATACGAATTCTTTTCACCGAGCTTCAGATAGATCTTCAGCTCTCCGTCTATATCGTTTTCCGAGATATTTTTTACCTTCACGATGCCGCCGGACGTGGTGATCTCCAAACGATCGGGAAGGAGCGAGGGTTCTTCATCAAACGCGGAGATCGAAACGATCTCGGCGCTCTCGAACGTAAAGTCTCCTTCGAGCGGCGTTCTGTTTTCGTCCAGCACGGTAATCTCGCTGCCCGCCATCCAGTCGACGGCCAGGAACGTATATTCGCCCACGTCGGTTTTCACCTTTATTTCCGCCTGCTCTATATCGATCGAAGAATTGTTTTTTATTTTCACCGCCGCCACGTTTTCCGCGCTCTCAAACGAGCCGTCCTCCGGATATTCGCCGGTGTAGGAAAACAGAGAGGTGACGTAGCAGCCGTCCGCGGACAGAGCGGCGTTTTCCGTCGAAGTTTCGGAAACGGGCTCGTCATTTTTTATCAGAAGCGTCAAACCGAACGCCGCGAGCGCCAAAAGCACTCCGGTGAGGATCGCCGACAGGATAACAGCAAAAGTCTTTTTCATAAAAGCCTTTCCCTCCGGATACAAACAATCTATTATATTATACTATATATATTATATTCTTTATTCTATATTAGAAATATCTGTATATTTTTCTTTCTGCCGAGAAAAATATTTTTACAAAAACATATTGAAGTTTGCACGAAAACATGATAATGTTATTGTGTATCTATTTATTCAGCGCCGCAAAAGGGGTATAAGAATGACCGAAAAAGAACTCAGAAAACTGAACAGACGCGACCTGCTCGAAATGCTCATTATGCAGGCAAAACGCACCGAGGAGCTGCAGAATCAGCTCACCGAGGCGACAAAGCAGCTCGAAGACAGAGAACTTACCGTGAATAACGCAGGCTCCATGGCGGAAGCCGCGCTGAAGCTGAACGGTATTTTCGAAGCGGCGGACGCGGCGGCGGCTCAGTATATCAAATCCGTCAGCGACGGCGACGCGGTCATTACGGCGCCTCCCGAAACGCTTCTGAAGGAAAGCGAAGAGATCATCAACGACGCGAAGGCCAAGGCACAGAAGATGCTCGACGAAACGGAAGCGAAATGCAGAGCGCGCGAGGAAAAGGCGCAGAAATACGTTGACGCGGTAAACGCGAAATTGAAACAGGTGTATTCCGACTACAAGGAGCTTTTCATCCTTCTGCAGAACACGATGAAAAGCGGCTCGGAAAAGAAAGACTGAAACAGAACAGACCGATGACGGCTCCCTTATCCGGGGCCGTTTTTTATGCTCTTCACGGTAAGCCAGCGCGTCAAATCCGAACCACGCCTTGAAACGGCTCTTTTTCCGCCTGGCTGCGTTATCGTCATAGCAAGGCGCCAGCCTTGCGTCTTCCTCTGCCTTGCCAAACGAAAAAATATCTCGTTTCATGGTCGAAGAT
>JAZLHN010000100.1:0-3611 GCA_045616815.1 Acutalibacteraceae bacterium | reverse complement strand
CTCCGCGATAAACTGCCATTTTCCGTTCTGATGAAAAAAGCCGGATGGCGTGCATCCGGTTTTTTCTTATTGTATAGGAAACTGCTCGCGTTGTGAGCAGTTTGCATACAACAAGAACACCTTTTCGCCCCCAAGATTGGGGGACGGGGGGTTGATTTGTCGAAGACAATTTTCTTATACATGTATTATAACTGTTCTATGCCGTAGAAATGGATCACGTTCATATCCTCTGGCATATCGAGGCCGTGAGAGCCGCGGTCGCCGTCGATCAGATGGCAGCCGTGATCCGGACAGAAGCCGTAAAAGACGGTATGCCCCTTCCACGCCGATTTTATGCGGTTCACGAGCTTTTCATAAAAGGCGATATTCTGTTTGAGCGCTCTGAGCGCTTTTTTCGATTCGGGGCCTTTCGCGTGCATAACGCTGTCGTAATTTCCGTTGTAAATGACGATGAGGTCGTATGTATCTTCCTTTATAAGTTTCAGCGCTTTCGCGTTCACCTGCCTCAAAGAGGGATAAATATAATAATCCATATCCCTTTCGAGGAAGATTTTGGAGATACTGTCCCCCGCCGTGGACACGATGGCGCATTTTTTGCCGGCGCGAAGAAAGAGATCGAACAGCGTATCGACCTTCAAAACGGGTTTTTCATACTTCTGTATGCCGTGAACGCTCGGCAGCACTCCCGAATACATGGAAGCGAAGCATACGGGCGTGACGCTCGGCATGACGGACGTGCGCGGTACGGCTTTATCCGAAACCTCTTCGGCGGCCGAAAACATTGTTTTGTATTTTTCATACAGCCACAGCCCCACGGCGTCGGGATTATAAAGGACTACCCTGTCCGTATTGCCTTCGATGCCTTTTTCCGCTTTGAGACGCATGAGCTCCTCGTCGGGCGTATCAAAACTCTCCGGGATCTCAATGCCCGCTAAGGCAAGAGCGGTGGGCGCGACCGTTGTGATGGTTCTCTGCATTTCTCAATTCTCCGCGATCGTTTTATGCAGGAAATCTACGGCGATCTTTATATCGCGCGCGGGATCGTCGCCCACTTCCCTTTCGATGGTGAGGAAGCCCTTGTAGCCGATGCTTTCGAGCGCTTTGAGATAGGCGGGGAACGGAACGCTGCCCGTGCCGAGCGGCACTTCCTCGAAGGACGGGCCGGTCACGAGCGAATCGCCCGCGGCGAGCTTGATGCCGTAGACCTCTTCGGGATCCTTATGATAGAGCTTCACACCGTCTTTGGCGTGCGTGTGCACGATATAGTCCTTTAAGTTTTCCACCGCCTTCACGGGATCGTCGCCCGTGACCATAACGAGGTTGGCGGGGTCGAGATTGACCGCCACGCCTCTCGAATGGAGAGAATCGAGGAACATTCTGAGCGTTGCGGACGTTTCGGGGCCGGTCTCCACCGCGAAATGCGCGTCGATGGAATCGGCGTACTCGGCGAGCTTACCGCAGGCGTCCTGCATGACCTTGAAGCGCGGATGTTCCTTATCCGCCGGCACCACGCCGATGTGGGTGGTCACGATATCGGTCTCGAGATCCTTGGCAAGGTCGAGGATGCGCTTGGATTTTTCGATGAGGGCGGGGTTCTTTTCCTCATTGTGGAAGCCGCAGCCGAGGTCGCCGCACAGCGCGGAGATCACGAGACCGTTGGACTTCACGAGATCGAGAAATTCCCTTCTCTTAGCCGGGGACATATTTTCGGGAGCCATCTCGCCGCGGGTGGAATACACCTGGATGCCCTTCGCGCCGAGGTCGGCCGCCTTTTTCACTGCCGTCGGGATATCCGTGCGGAAGCTGTCGATGATGATGCCTATGGGAAAATCAAACATGATGATCTGTTCTCCTGTTTCTGTGATTTTATGCAATGCACTGCAAACTTTTTATAAAATTACAAGTTTTATGCAGTGTACTGAAAACTTTTACTTTTTCAGCGTCAGTTTGTCGTATTTGGAAATGAAGCCGTCGAAGAAGGCGAGCATTTTTTCCACGCCGCCCGTCGAGTTGCTCTCCACGTTGAGCGGGAGCACCGGATCGTGCACGCTCAGGCGCAGAAGCAGCCAGCCGTCGCCGTGCTCTTTATCGAAGGAGATGCGGAACCCCTCGCGGTTATCGTCGGCGGGCGTGATGAACGCAAAGTCTTTCACATAGGCTTCAAGGTCGGCAATGACCTTTTCGCCGTAGTCCCGGAAATCCTCCAGACCGATGATATAGCGCAGTTCCTTGGCCTCCGTGGGCTGCTCAAGGTCGGCAAGCAGAGAATTGAGCGTTTTTCCCTCTTTGGAGAGCTTCGCGAGCAGGATGATGATCTTCGTCATGAGGTACGCGCCGTCATCGAGGAAATAATTCTCCCGGAGAGCGGCGTGGCCGGAGGTCTCGATGGCGAGCGGGCAGTTGATGCCGTTCAGATTCAATTCAATTGCCTTGTTGATAACGTTTTTATATCCTCTCTTATAGCGGAAATGCGCACCGCCGAGCGTTTCGTTGATGAATTTTTTCAGACCGTCGGAGGTCACGGAATCCGTAACGATGGTGCCGCCGGGGTTGCCCTCGAGCGCGATGACGCTGCTCAGAGCCACGAGCGCGTTGCGGTTGATCTCTCTGCCGTCGGGCGCCACGCACGCCGCGCGGTCAACGTCCGTATCGAAGATCACGCCGAGATCGGCTTTGTTTTCGACCACGGCTTTGCAGATGAACGACATGGCGGTCTCGTTTTCGGGATTCGGGATGTGATTGGGAAACGTGCCGTCCGGCTCCAAAAACTGGCTGCCCGAGATATCCGCGCCGAGCACCTTCAGCACGTCGTTAGCGAAAAAGCCGCCCGCGCCGTTGCCTGCGTCGGTGACGATCTTAAAGCCCTTCAGCGGATGATCGTGATCCTGAGCGTTGATCTCTTTTTTCATTTTTTCACGGAGGATCTCGGCATAGCGCGGCATAAAATCGAATTTTTCCGCTTTCTCTTCCGCGGTCTTCACTTCGTCGATGCCGTCGGCGATGCCGAGGATGGCGCCGATGTCGTCCGCCTCGAAGCCGCCCTCGCGCGTGAAGAATTTGAGTCCGTTTTTATCGTAGGGATGATGGCTCGCCGTGATCTGTACGCTCGCCGTGCAGTCGGTATCCACCGTGACCATGAACATGGCGGGCGTGGAGGAAAGACCGCAGTCGAGGCTCTTTACGCCGTAGGCGGTGAAAACGCGGATGAGCGCCGATTTTATGCGGGACGCGGAGATACGCGAATCGTGGCCGATGCATATTTTCATATTTTCGGGAGAAACGTTCGTTTTCGCGTTCAGAAACGTGAGAAACGCGAGCGCGATCTTTTCAACGGCTGCGTCGTTGAGGTCGCAGCTCTCCCCTATCGCGGTGCCGCGGATGTCGGTGCCGCTTTTTAATTTCATCAGTGACATGGAAAAACCTCCGAATGAGTTTTATATCGTCGTTTGTTTTCGGAAAGACGGGATGATGCGGTAAATTTTTGTTTAGCGTTCCGCTAAACAAAAATAGTTTTCAGTTTTAAGTATTCAGTTTTCAGAAAAAATACTGATATTTCGTTTTAATACGATGATTTTACACCCGGATAAACAGTTTTTCCTGTTTCAGTATAA
>JAZLHN010000099.1:0-9791 GCA_045616815.1 Acutalibacteraceae bacterium | reverse complement strand
ATAAGCCAGCGCGTCAAATCCGAACCCGTTTATTTTGCTTTGCGGCACTCATCTGCTGTGTCATCCTCGCTCCGAATACGACAGTATGCGTCGTTCGTCTTCCTTGCAGCTAAGCACCGCAAAACAAAATAAATCTTCGACCATGAAACGAGATATTTTTTCGTTTGGCAAGGCAGAGGAAGACGCAAGGCTGGCGCCTTGCTATGACGATAACACAGCCAGGCGGAAAAAGAGCCGTTTCAAGGCGTGGTTCGGATTTGACGCGCTGGCTTAAACAGGAAGACCTGAGAAAGGACGGGACGTATGGAGCATCGGAATACCTACTGCAACCCGTTGGCTTTGCCGGATATCCCGCGCGGCAAAGACGATTGGTACCGCTTTGAAAAAGAGATGTTCAGCCATGAGAACAAACCGGCGTCTGTCACCGTGCCGGATTATCGCTCGATCAGCGATCCGACAGTCATGTACTATGATAACAAATGGTATCTGTATCCGAGCTACGGCATGGCGTGGGTAACGGAGGATTTCCGACGTTGGAAGCACGTGCGCACCGAGCCGTACTGTCCGAAATACAGCCCGGCGATCATCCCGTGGAAGGGTCGCTTCCTGCTCACGTCGTGGTGCTGTCCGCTTTACGTTTCGGACGATCCTTTGGGCCCGTTTGAATTGCTCGGAGATTTTCTCAACAAGGACGGCGATCCCTTTACTCCCTGCGATCCCTGTATGTTCGCGGACGACGACGGGCGTATCTATCTGTACGCCTTCCGCTTCAGAGAGCTGCCGGAGAAAGACTATGACTGCTGTCAGATCGTCGGTTACGAGTTAGACAAAGACGATCCGCGGCAGGTGATCGACGGGCCGGAGGTCATCGTGGAAATGGATCCGAGAAACCGGCCGTGGGAGCGGCAGGGATATCACTATCAGCATAAAGATTTCGGCTGGGTGGAAGGGCCGCATCTCTTAAAGCACAACGGACGGTATTACATGATCTATGCCTCGGCGGAAACCGAAGATCCGTCCTACTGCATGGCGGTGTTCTTCTCGGACGAGGGTCCGCTGCACGGCTTTACCTGTCAGAAAAGAAATCCGCTGACCACGCACCGGCACGGCATCGTCGGGGGCGCAGGGCACGGCTGCGTGGAGCACGGCCCTAATAACAGTCTGTGGGCGTTTTATACGATCGCCGCGCCTTATACGCACATGTACGAAAGGCGCATCGGCATGGATCCCGTGGCAGTCGACGAAAACGGCGAATTATACTGTCCGCGCGGGATCAGCGACACGCCGCAGTATATCCCCGGCTATGGCTCCGACGATACGGCAAGCCCGGATTACGTCAACCTGACGGGATGGCTACGTCCGAAGGCCTCTACCGAAAAAAGCGGACGGAACGCCCTCTACGCGACGGACGAGAGCTGTCTTACCTTCTGGCAGGCGGAGGACGACGATCCGCAGCCGACGCTGACCTGCGACCTGATGGGCCGCTTTACGGTGGGCGCCGTACGGCTGTTCTGGCGGGAGGTCGGGCTCGATTACAGCAAAGGCGCCGTGCCGGAACCCATCCGCTACCGGGTGGAAGGCTTCACAAACGGCGAATGGAAAGTCCTTCTCGACCGTTCGGACTCGGAAGAAGAATACAATATAGATTACCGTACGTTTGAAGAGCAGAGCTGCACGCACGTGCGGCTGGTGATCACGGGGTGGCCGGAGGGCATCCGACCCGCCGTGATCGATTTCGGCGTTTTCGGCGTACGAAGATAGGAAACAGCCATGGAAATGAAAAAGATATACGCATCAGACTACGGCATTCTGCCGGAAAAGAAACAGAATTACGCGGCGGAGATCGCCCGGCTGACGGAAGAAGCGGGCGACGGCGCGGAGATCGTCTTTGAAAAGGGCACGTATCTGTTCAAATATGAAAATACCGTCCGCCGCCGGTATGCGATCTCCAACACGACCGATCCCGACGCGCAGGCGGTCAGCATCGTTTTGGAAAACCGCCAAAACGTCACGCTCGATTTTCAGGACTCCGTGCTTCTGTTCACGGGGTGGCAGATGCCGCTTGTACTCGATGAATGCCGCGGCGTCACGGTGAAAAACGCTTCGTTCGACTGGGTCACGCCCACGGCGGCGGAGGGTATCGTGACGGAAGCCGATCACACGCACGTCGTGCTTCACATAAACAACGAGGCGTTTCCCCATACCGTAAAGGACGGTGAATTGTGTTTTACCGAAGACGGCAGAGAGCCTCTCCCGGCCTGGGCGGCAATGGAATACGACAAAGAAACTCTCCGCGTGCGTAAAGGAGCGGGCGATACCTTCCCTGAGACGCGCGTTAAGGAGATCGACGAAAACACGGTGGAGATGAACGCATTTTTCGCCGTGCCGCCGGAGAAGGGGAATTTCCTTGCTCTGCGGTTCGGTGACCGTACCCACGCGGGGGTATTCTGTCAGGAATCATCAATGCTCCGCTTTGAAAATATCCGGGTATATAACTGCTGCGGTATCGCCTTCGTCTGCCAGTTCTGCGAAAACGTCACGATGAACAGTATCTCCGTCGTACCGAACGAGGCGCGCGGACGCTTCGTTTCCTCGGCGCACGACGACGCGATGCAGTTTTCCAACTGCAAGGGGCAGATAACGATAGAGAACTGCCGTTTCCGCGGCATGTTCGACGATTCCGTGAATATCCACGGCACGAGCACGGTGATCACACACATCGACAGACGCAAGCTCGAAGGCGAATTCCGGGAAAGGGATTCCGCCGGGTTTGCCCGCTATGCCCG
Source organism: Acutalibacteraceae bacterium (assembly GCA_045616815.1). Lineage (GTDB taxonomy): Bacteria > Bacillota > Clostridia > Oscillospirales > Acutalibacteraceae > RUG806. The sequence continues at coordinate 7,005 of JAZLHN010000099.1, read as the reverse complement.
CAGTGGGGATATTATTTCCTTTATGGATCGCCGCACGATGGATAGTCTTGCCTCAGCCGAGGTCGAAGACTTCCGCCTGACGGATAAAACGCATTTTGAGATCACCTTTACGAAGGACGTTCCCGAAGCCGTGAAAGCGGACGACGCCATGGAAAATCTGACCAACACGCCGGACGTACGGATCGGGAACTGCTTCGTCGGCTCCGCGCGCGCCCGCGGGATACTGATCTCCACCCCCGGAAAAGTCGTTATCGAAAACAACGTGTTCGATACCTCCGGCTCGGCGATCCTTTGCAGCGGCGACGCCAACGGCTGGTTCGAATCCGGCGCGTGCAAAGACGTTGCCATCACCGGGAACGTCTTTACGGAGCACTGTCTGTCCAGTGATTATCAGTTCGGCGAGGGCGTCATCAGCCTGTTCCCCGTAGTACGCACCCCGCAGAACAGCGAGGGCTTCCACAGAAATATCCGCATCACAAACAATCGTTTTACGGTCTCCGACCATCGGGTGCTGTACGCCCTCTGCGTGAAAGGCCTTGTTTTTTCGGACAATACGATCGTCAGCTTCGACCGTGCCGGGAGCGGAAAATCCTATACAAAGCTCGAATACTGCCGTGACGTGACGGAGCGCAACAACCGGTATTATGAATGCTTCCCGCCGACGGCGGAAAAGGACGTCACCGTCGCTTTCCTCGGAGACAGCGTTACCGAAGGCTGTTTTGAGCTGATACGGAAAGAAAACGGGCAGATCGATATCGTAAGAGATCCGGATTCCGCCTATCCTTCCCTGCTGAAACGGAAATTGGAAGCCGAACAGCCGGGACTGCGCGTAAAGGTCGTCAACGCCGGGCGCAGCGGCGACTCCTCCGCCGACGGACTGGCGAGAGTGGCGAAGGACGTCGTTTCCGCTTCTCCGGATCTGGCCGTCGTCTGCTTCGGGCTCAACGACGCCTGCGCTCGTCAGCCGGAGAAATACGCTGAGAACATGAACGGCATCTTCACGGCTTTGCAGGAAGCTAAAATCCCGGTGATCTTCATGACGCCGAACCGGATGAACGCCTACGTTCACAAAGAGGAACTGACGGAGCTTCTGATCACCGCCGAAGATTGCAGCGCCTGTCAGAATGCAGGAGAAATGGACGCACTCATCCGCCGCGGCATTGAGACCGCGCGGGAACACGGCATCCCGGTGTGCGACTGTTACGCCGTATGGAATCAAATGGAAGAAAGCGGCATCGACACGTCGGCACTATTATGCAATCACATCAATCATCCGAGCCGACAGCTTCACCGGCTGTTTTCCGAAATGCTCTTCCCGTTCGTGCGGGATATCCTGCAGAAATCATAACTTTAACGTTTATTCGAAATCACATAAAAAAGCGAGCCGTATTCGACTCGCTTTTTACGTTATATCACGGCTGCTGTTTCACAGCCTCTTTTGCGATCTTGACTGCGGTATCGTTCCCGCGGTCTTTTTTCGCATCATTTTACCGATGCTTTTTCAATGGCGTTTCCGAGAGCGTTTCTCACGCTCATGAAGAATTCATCGGAAGCGGTATAGCTCTCCAGACCGTTCGTCACGGAGCGGATCATGCGGTCAACGTAGTCCTTGCCGAGAAGCTTCTCCGCCATGACGAGATATTCATAATCCTGGATACCGTCGGCAACACATTCGAGACGATAGGAAGGCAGAGGTCCGTCGACACCGGCCTGTCTTCCGGGATAGAGAAGCACACCGTCGCCGAAGGTGTCCGTTCCCGTCCACGGAGTGGTCCAGGCGGAAGCCCAGGGGCCGCCCACGGTATCGCCCCAGTAGCTGGTGGACCAGTAGAGAAGGCCTTCCACGCCGACCTGCTTCTGCTGCCAGAAGAGGAGGCGGTGCTTGAGTCCCTGCTGCTGCACGAAAAGATTGCAGTAATCGGTAGACGGGCCGGGACCGCAGCAGACGTACCACCAGAGCTTGTCGCCGTTCGCTTTACGGTTAAGGGCTTTTTCGGTAAAGACGTCGTTTGAGAACAATACGGATTCCGGACACATGATACTGCTCTTACCGTTCTGCAGCTCGATACCGGAGCTCTTTTCACCGTTGATCGTGATCTCGTCGATATAGAAGGGCGTTACCATATTGTAGCCGGGGAAAAGCGAGGAAAGTCTGTCCGTGATCTGCTGATACCGGGCATAGGCTTCCTCATCGCACGGCTCATCGATCGGATAGAAATAGGCTTTATTGAACCATTCGGACTTTTGGGAAAGCTTTTCATAGCAAGCCTTTATGTATTCGTCCGTGCCGTAGGGTATGCAGAAGGAGGTGCATCTCGGATCGTCCATATAGGCGTCCGCCTCATCGGAGAGGATATCCACGGGCAGATCGTAGGCCGATACACCGTGATCGAGAAGCAGCTCGTAGTATTGCTTATAAAGCTCGTCCGCTTTTGCGGAGTTGGCGTCGATGCCGTGCTCCCGGGCGATATCTCCCTTGCCGAGGCCCATGGCGGTATCCATAGAGTGAGTGTCGGGAAGAGTGAAATCCCATACGTGGGCGTGTACCTCGACTGTCTGTCCTTCGTTACCGTCGCCCTTTTCGGGATCGCCGACCGTGACCGTGGCGGTGTAATCGCCGGGAACGGTATTCTTATCGGTTTTCGCCTTGATAAGGAACGGACAGTTGAGCGCGGCGTTCATACGGATCATCGCTAATTTTTCCACAGGGATCAGCGGATCTGGCCAGCTGCCGTAAAACGTTTCGCCGGTGGTTTTGATATCGGACTCATAGAATACGGACGTATCGAGCGTATCGCCGTTTTCGTTGACGAAGGGCGTGTAGGATACGTTCGTCGCGCGCATCTGCCTCGCTTTGAATACGACCTGACAGAACTCGGAATCGTTCTTCGCGAGATTTACGGTGTAGGTGCGCTGATGGGTGATCGGGTCGTTGATATTGACTTTTGTCGTGGGGTCGTAAAACGACCAGGAATAAATGGAAAGCAAGTTGTCGTGACATCCCCTTTCGGTAAACGTGATCGGCGCCAGATCCGCTATTCCGCCGCCCGCGGAAGAAAAAATCATCAACGCGGCGGTCATGACGGAGAACAGTCGCCTGAAAAATGCAAGAGCCGATGAAAACACAAACATGATCTTCTCCCCTTTTTTATTGGATCGCCATTTTCAATATAAATCAGTTCCGGTCTTTTTGCAAGTGAAAATGTTATTTATTTTTCATTCCCAATACATAGCCGTTTCATATAAAAGACCTCCCGGTTTCCGGAGCTTTCCGGGGACGGGGAGGTTTGCCGTATATATTCGATTTTACTTTACTGCAATTCTTCGGTTCTGAACGTTGTATAGCCCTCGTAATAATAACTGTGGTCGATGCCTTTCATATAAACTTCGCGGCTGTCGATATCATCTGTAAGAGCAGCTTTCAGGATATACTTTATTTCAATATCCTTAACGGGACTCCGTTCCATGGCAAGGAGATAATCCTCCTTATCGACTTGGCTCCAATCGACGACCTTATGCAGCTCTTTCTTAAAAATCAGATCGAGCCAGATACGGGTGCTTCTGCCGTTGCCCTCCCTGAACGGGTGGGCGATATTCATTTCGACGTACTTCTCAACGATCTCATCAAACGTTGCCTGCGGCATTTTATCAATATTTTCAAGGGCAGAGACGAGATACATCACCGGAGCGAAGCGGAAATTGCCTTTGGCAAGATTTACGGTTCGTATTTCACCGGCAAAATCATATATTTCATCAAAAAGATATTGATGGATCGTTTTCAGCGCAGAGAACGTTCCCGCATCCAAATTATCAAGCATACCGTTTTCAAAAAGCTCAAGTGCTTTTTTCTTGCTGATCCGTTCTTCTTCACGGGCAAGTTCCGCGGAGCTTGTTAATCCCAATTTGTTTTCAAGTGCCATACTGCACCTCCGTATCGTGCTGTATATATTTTATCATAATACACGCTTAAAAACAATAATTATACTAAAATACTTAACGGAATTCAAAAAGAGAATCGCGAAGCTTTTCCGCAAAAGCGAAGAGCGAATCCACCTGCTCCGTATACGTTTTTCCGCGCTTGTCCGAAACGATGCGGCCGAAGATTATATCTTTATTGCCGATGAAAACGGTAAGCTTTTCCGCGATCTCCGCTTTTATTTCGCCGTGGGTCCGGCAGATCTCTTTCAGCGAAAACAGAGCGAAAGAAAGAAACTGGAAATATATCATATTGAATCCGCTCAAGGTCGACAAACGATAGTTGTCTTCCGGATGGATGTGATACATTTCCTTTTCGTATTCTTTCGTTTCGAGCACGGAACAAAGCTCGCAGGCGATCTCCTTATCCGCGAATCGGCCGCAAAGGCTTACCGCGATCAGACTCTGCATCTGATTGGAACGGCGGCAGTCGTCCAGAAAATCGTCCGTTCTGTTTCTGACCATATCCCGAAGCACGGGAAGACAGCTTTCACTGCCAGTGAGGGCGAGCGCGATCGCCGCGTTTTTCCGAAGCATTTCGTTGTCGGAACGGAGTGCTTCTTCAAGATAAGTTCTTGTCTTTTCTCCGCCGAGCAGTTTACACGACCACAGCGCAACACCGGGTCGGTTCGTTGATAACACTTTGACGATCTCTTCTTTTTTGGTCATCCATTCAAACGGGATATATTTCCCGCCTCTTTCCTCAAACCCTCTGTGCCTGTTCTCATCGGCGTCGAAACAGCCGCGCGCTTTCAGCCTTTTCTGCAGTTTTTCAAAATCAACGTCGAGTATATTGGTCTTATCGGCTTTCAGCGCTTCGGCAGCGGCTATTCCCGCGCATTCGCCGAGGCGGTGCATATCACGGTTCATTCTCACGGCACCGGCGATATAGCTGTCCGCCGAAAGACAGCGGCAGGCGGAAAGAACACCGTTTTTGCCTTTCGGCACAAGGCATCCGGCGGGCACGGGGATCTTCAGCGAGACCGTGCTGAGGTTGCAGTGGATAAACCAGTCCTTCCACGTGTCGTTCCCGAGATAATAGTCCTCGCCGTGACGGTCGATATCCGAGTCGGCATAGAACAATATCTTTTCCAAGTCTTTTTCATAAACCGCGTCGTCAAGGGTGAGGGTATATTCTCCCTCAAAGCGAAGTCCCTCCCGCAGACCGATCATAGGAGCGCAGGCGATGATCCGGCGGTATTTTTCTTTCGTAAAATCCGCTTTCGCTCTTAAAATGCCGTCGGAAAACAACACGGCGTCGTACTGATTTATATAACCGGCGTCCGTACCGATGCTCTTTATCTCGCCGTCTTCACGGAAATACTTATTGACGGAAAACGGCGCGGGAATACCGTCGTCTTCTCTGCCGACCGTGTGATCCACGCCGAGAATGCGCAGGATATGACCGTCCGCCGTGCAGTCGCACAGAAAACGGCAGGCTATATTTTTTACTTCACCGTTCAGATAAGCCCTGACGCCGACGACGGTGTTTTCCTTTTCATAAACGCCGATAACGACGCTGTCGAAAGCAAAGGTAATATTGTCGCTTTCCCGCAAGCTTTCATAAAGGCGATCGGCTTTTGCATAGGGATTGTTTATCCCGCGCCGGTAAACATCGGAGCGCCGCGCGGCTTCTTCGTCGATCTTTTCGAAAAGGCCGCCGGGCAGACCGTGATAATAGGAGCATACGAAACCGTTCGTGCAGGTGCCTCCGACGCTGTTTGACTTCTCGATCGCGAGCACTTTACATTCTTCGGCGGCGGACAGGGCGAGAAACGTGCCCGCCGAGCCGAGCCCCGCCACGATAACGTCATAACTTTCCTCAAACACGGGAGCGGATATCTCTTCCTTTACACAGGCGTTGTCAACAAGCTCATAACAGATCATAAACGGACACCTGCCTCAAATTCTTCGATGATCCCGCAAAAAGGGCTACCGCAGTCAAAGTCCGCCGCAAAGGCGTCGATCTGCACGGACGTACCGAAGCAGTCTCTGAATCGGTTCACGAATTCCATGCGCGCCTCGTTGAGCAGACAGCCTGACCTGAACGGCAGAGAAAGGATAAACTCGTCTTTTTCAAAGCTTTCGTATATTCTTCCGCCGAATGCTTCAAACGCCGAAACGGTATCGCGATCGGTACCAGAAACGATACAATTGAGCATTTTCATGTCCGTTTTCACCTCGGGGCGGCGGATGATCTTTCGGCAGAAAATATCCTGCAGCCCGCTGTTGGTGCAGATCCGGACACGATCCTTTTCACAGGAAAGGATCTTTACGCCGAGCAGAACGCTGAAATTCATCTGCAGCGCATATTCCGCGGCGGCGGGGGCGAGGGAGGGCGTATCGAGGATCCCTTTCTCCGATACACAGCCCGCTTTCCGGAGAGATCCGGCGAAAGCCATGCCTTCCTCCGTGTGCGGCTCGGAAACAGATCCCGGTGTGATCGGACCGACGTAATTCGAGAGAACGTTTTCCGATGCTTCGAGTATCAGCGTGCCGGGATGCGAAGCGGCGAAGCCGAAAGAAAATGCGGACGCATCCGGACAGCAGTATTCTGCGTTCATATCGTTCCCTCCTCATTTTTGCTGTATTGTGATTTTACCATACGCAGAAGATAAACACAAGAAACGCACGACAAAATTTCGGCAAAGTACGATCCGTCCGGGGAATTCATCCTTTGTTCTTTATATCGGATCTTTTATATTGATTATTTCTGTCTATTTATGTTAAAATATAAACATCCATAATACGGAGGGGAAGAATATGAAAACGCTTCGGTTTCTGATATCCTTATGCATGGTATTTGAAATGCTTTTCGGCTCGCTTCTCTCGGGCAGTTTTTTCAAAAAAGTCGATATGCCCGAGGTACAAACGTCCGAATTGACGCAGTACGTCGATCCGTTCATCGGCACCGGCGGCATTCCGTGGACGTGCGCCATGCTCAGCCCCGCGGCGACCGTTCCGTTCGGCAGCGTGCGGCTCGGCGCGGACACGACGGCTGTGGGGGGCGTGCATCTGTTCAAAACGAAC
>JAZLHN010000098.1:0-11472 GCA_045616815.1 Acutalibacteraceae bacterium | reverse complement strand
GAAGCCCCATTCGGCAAAGGTCTCGGCGTCCGTGCGTTCGTAGCCGAGGGATGAGGGCATATCCTCGCAGGTGCGTGTGCCGTTGGAGGTATAAATGCCCGCCTTGAAACCGCAGGCGTTTATCTTTTCAACGAGCGCCTTCATACCGGACGGGAACGCCGCAAGGTCTCCCTGCAGTCTGCCGTCTTTGTCGCGCAGCGAGCTCATCCAGCAGTCGTCAATGTTTACGTAGGTATAGCCGAGCTTGTCCAGTCCCGCGGTCTGCATGGCGCGCGCCGTTTCATATATGACGTTTTCGTCGATATTGCGGCGGAAAAGATTCCAGCTTGCCCAACCCATGGGCGGAGTGAGCGCCGCGCCGTTTCGGAAGGTATCCGCTCCGTCGGCGGTTATTTTCGCTGCGGAAATGATTTTTTTTACGTTGCAAACGGGGCATATCCCGTTCTTTTTCAAGAATTTCGCGAATGATGAATGCATGAGATCGGCCATGATCGCATTCTCCTTTTTTTGAAAGATACATTGTTATGATAGCATAACGTGCCCACGGAATAAAGTCTTTTTAAAAATATTTCTTTTTTGTGCTTAATATCTAAAAATTTTTCGCGCATTTATACATAATATAAATAAGAATAATTTGACAAAACTTCTTTCGGTATTGTAAAATAATTTTATATATGTGAACGGACGTGAGAAAAAAATGAAACTCTGCGATAAAGCCGCCGTCGATCTTATCAAAGCCGCCGCCGGAGAGCAAACCGACGTTTTTCTCCTTCCGTCCCGTATGCCCGCGGGGCGTGAACTTGTGTTTTTCTCGCAGTGCTCGGAGGGCGGGACCGCGGTCGTTTTTCCGCGGGAGCCCGTTGTGCCGAAGAACGTGCCCGCGCTCGTTTACCGTGAAGGTTTCTTCTACGGCGAACGATCCCGTAAACTACTTTTTGCACATGCCGGAGCGTTTGCCGACGATGAATTCACGGGGTTTCTTCGGAAAAACGGCTTCAGACGTCTGATCGTTCCTTTTGCCGATGCCGCGGCTCCCTTCGCCGGAGCACATGCGGGGCAAATGAGCCTCATCGGTGAAAACCGGGCGTCGGCACCGGAATATATCCAGCTGATCTTATTATTCTCTGCGGACGTGAGCGGAGAAGAGGAAAAGGATTTTGCGCGGATATTCTCCTGCGGACGATACGCTGTTGCGGGGACTCCTTCTGCGCGCGGTATGCGGTCGGTCGAATTCCTTTCGCGGGAGGGGACGTTCCATTTCGCTGCGGATGAATGTGAAAAGCGCGGTGAAGGGCACACGGCTGTGTTTTTTAACGACAGACGGAACGCCGCGGATTTTGTCCGGTTCATGAAAAAACGCGGTACCCCCTGTGCCGTCTTTCACGGCGGTATGACTTACGAAGAGAAAAAGAATGCCCTGAACGCTTTTTCTGCGGATGAAACCGGAGTGATCGCGGCAACGGGATCTTTTCTCCCGACGTCTCTTTTCTGTGATATCCGAAACGTCGTTTTCTGCGGGATCCCCTCCGAGATCGGTTATACGCAGATGATACGCAGTGCCGTACCGAGCGGGGAAGACCTTTTGTGGACCTTCTGTCCGGACGATATAAAACGCGCAGCGGGAAGTATCTATTCCTACGCCTCTTTCCTGCCGGAAAGTGAAAAAGAGATTTTTCTGCGCTTGCGGATGCGGGCGCTTGAAAATATACTGAAACAGATAAAATAAAAAAGGAGTTGACTTCTTTATGAAAAATAAGATCAAAGTCGCAGTCATCGGCTGCGGCACCATTGCCAACGCGGCGCATATACCGGCGTATATGGCGAGCGAAAACGCTGAAATCAAATATTTCTGCGATATCATCCCCGCAAAAGCGGATAAATGCGTGGATATCTACGGCTGCGGAAAGGCCGTCTATGATTATCACGAGATCCTCGACGATCCGGAGCTCGACGCCGTATCCGTGTGCACGCACAACGATATGCATTCCGTGATCGCCATTGATTTCATGAAGCACGGCAAAGACGTGCTCTGTGAGAAGCCCGCGGCGCGTATCCTTTCCGAAGCGCTCGAAATGGAAAAGGTCTCCTATGAGACCGGCCGAATCCTCTCGATCGGCGTGTGCAACCGTTACGCGAATTCCGTGAACCGCATCCGTAAGCTGATCGCTGACGGCGAGCTCGGCGAGGTGTATCACGTTTACGCTTCTTTCCGCGCACACCGTTCCATCCCCGGACTCGGCGGTGATTTCACGACCAACGCTTCTTCCGGCGGCGGCGCTCTCATCGACTGGGGTGTGCATTATATCGACCTTATTCTTTACTGTCTGCAGGATCCCAAGGTGCTCACCGCGAGCGGCGAGGCTTTCTGCAAGCTCGGTAAGGATATGAAGAATTATACCTACACGAGCATGTGGGCGGAGAATACCAAAAACGTCGATGGTACTTACGACGTGGACGATTCCGTGGTCGGACTCGTGCGTACCGACGGTGCCGTGATCTCTTTCAACGGCGCGTGGGCGCAGAATATCGGTGTGAGCGAGACCTACATCGACTTTATGGGCGACAAGGGCGGCGTTCGTCTTCAGTATTGCGGCGGCTTTACCTATTATACCGCCAAGGACGGCGCTCTGCTCGAAGTGAAGCCCTCTTATGAAATGAACGATATGCACCGTACAGAAGTGCTTGATTTCGTTGAGTGCGTACGCAAGGGCGAACGCAACCGCAACGATATAAAATATGCGGTCGGCACCTCCAAGATCCTCCAGGCGATATACGATTCGTCCGCTCAGCATAAGGAACAGACCGTAGACTGATAATAAAGGTGATGCATTATGTCACAGATCATGGAAAAAGTCCTCGAGACGGAAAAAACGTGTGACGAGCGCGTAAGGGCGGCAAAAACCGCCGCGCTGGAAACCGCCGCCGAGGCAGACAGAAAAGCGGAGCTCATCCTTGAGCGCGCAAGAGAAAAAGCCGGTGCGATATCCGAAGATATCATAGCCGAAGCAAAACTCGAAGCAAAAAAGATCGCCGCCGAAGGGAAAAAACGTTCGGACGCGGCGGCGGATGCTTTGCGTAAGGATGCGGAGGAAAAATATGACCTCGCCTCCAAGGCGGTCGCCTCCACGCTGCTGAAAATTTCATAAACGGGAGGGAAAATGTTTGGCAAAGCTTAAAATAATGTCGTTGGAGCTTGTTGCCGCTAAGTCCCGTAAAGAAGATATCGTTGATTACCTGCAGAGAGCCGGTGTGGTGGAGATCTCCGTGCCGGAAGAGACCGACGGCCTCACGTTTTCCGAATTTTCGGCACAGTCGGGCGAAAACGAACGGAATCTCGCGCTGATCGAAAACGCGCAGAACGTGCTGAAAAAATACGTCCCGCGCAAAAAGCCTCTCACCGCCATGTTGGAGCCGAGAAAAGATATGACGGCTTCCGGCTATGCCGAAAAACGAACGGAGCTCGACGATACGATCCGCAGGGCGCGCGAACTGCTGGAAGCGGATAAGCTCATTGCCGACAAAAAAGCCGACAATATCCGGCTTACGGCGCAGGCGGATTCGCTTATCCCGTGGAAAAACGCGGATTTTCCGGTAAGACCCGGTTTTACCGGAAAAACGGCTTTCGTTCCGGGCAGCGTCAGGAAGCAGACGACGCGGGAGGATATTCTTGCCTATGTTGCTTCCCGTATGCCGGATAACGACGATATCGAGATCGACGTGATCTCCTCCGACGAAAATTCCACGTATTTCGTTTTCTGGTGCGTCAAAGACGACGTGGAGGAATTCGAACAGATATTGAGGGATTTCGGCTTCGTCAGAGCGCCGGACTGCGGCGATAAAACGCCGGCGGAGCTCATTGATGAGATCGGCGGCAGGATCGCTGCCAACGATAAAGAAGCGGACGAAGCCCGCGAAAGGCTCGCGCAGACGGGCGATATGTACGAAAAGCTCGAGTTCGCCGCGGACGCCATGCGGATATCAAAGGACAAGTTAGCGGCTCTGGCAAAACTGCCGGAAACGCAGAGGGTGTTTTATCTGAAAGGATACATCCCGAAACGCGCGTCCGAAAAAACGGCAAAGACGCTCGAAGAACGCTACGATGCCGCCGTGGAGATCAGCGAACCGGGAGAGGACGAGGACGTGCCCGTTCTTCTCACGAACAACGCTTTTTCCGCGCCGCTCGAAAATATCACGGGTATGTATTCGATGCCTTCGAAAAACGATATCGATCCTACGGGCGCCATGGCGTCTTTCTACTATTTCTTCTTCGGCATGATGTTTTCCGACGCGGGTTACGGAGCACTCATGGTGCTTGCCTGCGGCGGGGTGCTGCTGTTGAAGCGCGATCTCGAAACGAAAATGAAGAATACGCTGCGGATGTACCTTTACTGCGGTATCTCCACCGTGTTCTGGGGCGCGATCTACGGAAGCTGGTTCGGCGACGCGCCGGCGGTGATATGCAGGGAATTCCTCGGCATCGACAATTACGCCGGTTTCTTCTCCGGTATCATCGACCCGTCCAAAGAGCTGATGCGGGTGATGATCATATGCTTCATCTTCGGCCTCGTGCATCTGTTTACGGGCGTGGCACTCAAGGGCGTCACGGATATCCGGAACGGTAAAAAGTTCGACGCTTTCTGCGATACAGTTCCCACCTATTTGACGATCCTCGGTATCGCTCCCGTGTTCTTCAAGCTTTTTACCGAGGTGCCTGCGATTTTCAGTAAGATCGGTACGCCTCTGATGATCGTCGGTCTCGTGCTCGTCGTGCTTACGGGCGGCAGAGACGCGAAAACGATCGGCGGAAAGATCGGCGGCGGTCTGTATGAGGTCTACAATCTTGTGGGCGGTTATCTCGGCGACGTGCTCTCCTATGCGCGTCTTCTCGCGCTCGGACTTGCCACCGGCATCATCGCGCAGGTCATGAATATGCTCGGTTCCATGTTCGGCTCGGGAATCGTGAAAACGATCATCTTCATCGTCGTTTTCATCGTCGGACACGTTGCCAATTTCGCTATCAACGTCATCGGTACCTACGTTCACACGAACCGTCTTCAGTACGTGGAATTCTTCGGAAAGTTCTACGAGGGCGGCGGCAGAGCGTTCGTTCCGCTTGAGGCGAACACAAAATATTATAAATTCGCGGATGAAACGTCCGCCGAACAATGAAATAATTTATTTTCAGGAGGAAAATGAAAATGAGTATTGGTACTGTATTTATAGTTTTGGGCGCTGCGCTGGTAGCGATCCTTCCGGGTATGGGTTCCGCCAAGGGCACGAGCCTTGTGGGACAGGCGGCTGCCGGTGTCGTTGCCGAGGATGCTTCCAAGTTCGGCAAGGTCCTGATCCTTGAAGTTCTTCCCGGCACGCAGGGCCTCTACGGCTTCATCACCGCCATCCTTCTTTTCACCACCACCGGCATCATGGGCGGTAATCCCGTTGCCTATGAATGGTGGCAGGGACTCTGCTATTTCGCGGCTTGTATGCCCATGATGATCGTAGGTCTTCTTTCCGCGATCGCGCAGGCCAAGGCCGCCGTGGCGGGCGTCGGTAGCGTTGCCAAGAATCCCGAGCAGAGCGGTAAGGGCATCATCTTCGCCGCCATGCTCGAGACATATGCCGTTCTTGCTCTTCTTATTTCCATTCTTGCGATATTTAACGTAGACAGCGTTATCTCTTTCTTTATGGGCGCTTGATGAAGAGCGGATAAAAACGTAAAGAAAGCGGTGAAACGATGTCAGGAATAGATAAAATAACCGCCCGTCTTCTCGAAGAATGCGAGGCGGAATGTGCGTCGATCGAGGACGCTGCTTCTCTTGCCGCCGCAAACACTCTTGCCGCAGCTGAAACGCAGGCGAAGGCGATCCTTGCCGAAGCGGAAGAGAAAGCGAAAAAGGAAGCCGACCGCATCATTGCGGGGGCAAAGTCCGCTGCGGAGCTCAATGAGCGGCGCGATATGCTGCAAACGAAGGTCGATCTGATCGACGATGCGCTGAAAAAAGCGCAGTGGTATCTCCGCTCGCTGAATACCGAGGATTATTTCAAGGTCCTTTTCTCGCTTGCTGCAAGATCCAGACAGAAAGGCGTAGGAGAGATGCACCTCAACGCGAAAGACCTTGCGCGTATGCCCGCCTCGTTTTTACAGCAGTTAGGTGCGGGGATAAGAGTATCGGACGAACCGTACGATATTGAGGACGGCTTCGTGCTCGTGTACGGCGATATCGAAATGAACTGTACCTTCTCCGCTCTTTTCGCGGCTTGCCGCGAAGAGCTCAAAGCGAAGGCGGCTGAAATACTTTTCGGCGGAAAATAAGCATCTTCGTGCAGAAAGGAATGAATGCGCATGAAGGATACCGAATATACCTTTGCGGTGGCAAGGATCCGCGCCAACGAGACGCGGCTTCTGAATGCTCAGGACTTGAATGCGGTCATTTCCGCCGCGGGGTATGAAGAAGCGGTGCGCCGTCTGAATGATAAGGGCTATCATATCGAAGGCACGGATTACGGCGCGGCGCTCAACGAAAAAATGAACGGCGAATGGGAGCTTATCACTTCGCTTCTGCCGGATAAAAGTGAGTTTGACAGTATCATATTGCCAAACGATTTCAAAAATCTGAAGGTCAGTCTCAAAGCCTTCGTCTGTGAAAAAGAGACAGCCGGATTGTTTTCTTTCCCCTGCGTTTATGCGCCGGACGAGATCGGAAAACTCGTTTTTGAACGGAAGAACGATAAATTGCCGGAGTGTCTTCAGCATTGCGACAGAAGCGCTTACCGCATACTTACGCAGACACGTTTTGCACAGCTCGCCGATTCGGTTATCGACCGTGCTTCAATGGAATGGGCGATAAAAACGGCGAAAAAAGCAGACAATACGATCATGCTCGAGATCGCCGAAACCAATGCGGCGGTCGCGGATATAAAAATTTTATACCGCTGTATTCTCTCGGAAAAAGCAAAGAGCTTTATGGAGAGAGCCGTATGTGCATGTTCGGCGTTCGATAAGAACGAAATGATCGACGCCGCCGAAAAGGGAATGGACGCTTTTACGGAATTCGTTGCCCATACGAAATACGCAAAAGTTGCCGAAGCTTTGAAAGAGAGCCCCACGGCGTTTGAAAAAGCGTGCGACGACACGCTTATGAACGTGATCTACCGCGGAAAATACGAAAACTTCGGTATAGCGGCGCTTGCGGCGTACTATTTCGCCGTAAAGACCGAGATCATGAACGTGAGGATCATTCTATCGGCAAAGCGCAACGGGCTGCCGGAGGAAACCATACGCGAAAGGATGCGAAAACTGTATGTATAAAATAGGCGTAATGGGTGACAGAGACAGCATATACGGTTTTGCGTCCGTCGGCGTGAACGTTTATCCCACGGATAACGCGGCGGAAGGAATAAAAATACTCCGTGCCGCTGCCGAGGATCACGCGGTGATATTTATTACCGAGAAGCTTGCTTCCGAAATGGAAACGGAAATTTTCCGTTATCGTGAACGCACGTTTCCCGCCATTATCCCGATCCCCGGCGTGACGGGCAATACCGGCGTCGGCATGAAGAACGTAAGCCGCTCGGTCGAGCAGGCGGTAGGATCGGATATTTTACCGGATTGAACGGGATCCGGAATATAACCTTAACGAAAGGTTTGATGTGAATTGAGTACAGGAAAAATCGTTAAAGTCGCGGGACCTTTAGTCATCGCCGAGGGTATGCGCGACGCCGATATGTTTGACGTTGTACGAGTATCCGGAAAACGTCTTATCGGTGAGATCATAGAAATGCACGGGGATAAAGCCTCCGTGCAGGTTTACGAAGAGACCTCCGGTCTCGGCACGGGAGAACCCGTGGAATCCACCGGAATGCCTCTGAGCGTTGAATTGGGGCCCGGTCTTATCAAGGGCATCTTCGACGGTATCCAGAGACCGCTGGAAGCCATCCGCAAAAAAGCGGGCAACAATCTTACGAGAGGTATCGAAGTGCCTTCTCTCGACAGAGAGGCGAAGTGGCATTTCGTACCCTGTGTAAAGCCCGGTGATAAAGTGACGGCAGGTGATTTCGTCGGTCACGTGCAGGAAACGCCCGTCGTCGATCACCGTATCATGGTTCCTTTCGGTGTGGCAGGAACGATCGAAAAGATCGAAGAACGTGATTTCACCGTCACCGACACGGTCGCGTCGGTGAAAACGGAAAAAGGTGTTTCGGTGCCGCTCACGCTGATGCAGAAATGGCCCGTGCGCCGCGGCAGACCCTATAAAACAAAGCTTTCTCCCGATCGTCCTCTCGTTACCGGTCAGCGCACGATCGACACGCTGTTCCCGATTGCCAAGGGCGGTGTTGCGGCGATCCCCGGTCCTTTCGGCTCGGGCAAGACCGTTACGCAGCACCAGCTCGCGAAATGGAGCGAAGCCGATATCGTTGTGTACATCGGCTGCGGCGAACGCGGCAACGAGATGACCGACGTTCTGAACGAATTCCCCGAACTGAAAGACCCCAAAACCGGCTATTCCCTGATGAAGCGTACCGTGCTGATTGCCAACACCTCCGATATGCCCGTTGCGGCTCGTGAGGCCTCCATCTATACCGGTATTACCATTGCTGAATACTTCCGCGATATGGGCTACTCCGTTGCACTGATGGCCGACTCCACCTCCCGCTGGGCTGAGGCTCTGCGCGAAATGTCCGGCCGTCTGCAGGAAATGCCCGGTGAAGAAGGCTATCCCGCCTATCTGGGCAGCCGCCTTGCACAGTTCTATGAACGCGCAGGCCGCGTGATCGCTCTGGGTCAGGAAGGCCGCGAAGGCGCTCTGTCCGTCATCGGCGCTGTCTCCCCTGCCGGCGGCGATATCTCCGAGCCGGTCTCTCAGGCCACCCTGCGTATCGTCAAGGTGTTCTGGAGCCTTGACTCCTCTCTTGCTTATAAGCGCCACTTCCCCGCCATCAACTGGCTGACCAGTTACTCCCTTTATATCGACTCCATGTCCGACTGGTTCAATCAAAATGTCCACGCAGACTGGATGGAAAGCCGCACCCAGCTCATGCGCCTGCTGCAGGATGAAGCAGAATTGCAGGAAATCGTGCAGTTGGTCGGTATGGATGCCCTGTCCGCTCCTGACCGCCTGAAGCTGGAGGCCGCCCGCTCCATCCGTGAGGACTTCCTCCATCAGAACTCCTTCCACGAAATCGACACCTATACGCCGCTGGAAAAACAGTACCTGCTCATGAAGCTGGTGCTTGCCTACTATACCGAGTCCTGCAAGGCACTTGCCAAGGGTGCCAGTGTGGAAGCGCTTGTCAAGCTGGCTGTCCGCGAGCGTATCGGCCGCTTCAAGTACACCACCCCCGATGCCATTGAGGCTGAATATCAGTCCGTGCTGACCGCGCTCACCAATGAGCTGGCCAAGGCTGTGGAAAAGGAGGGTATCTGATATGCCTAAGGAATATCGTACCATACAGGAAGTCGCCGGTCCTCTGATGATGGTTCGCGGCGTTGAAAATGTATCCTATGACGAGCTGGGCGAAATTGAACTGGCCAACGGTGATGTCCGCCGCTGTAAGGTTCTGGAAATCAACGGCGATGTTGCCACCGTGCAGCTCTTTGAATCCGCCACCGGCATTAACCTTGCCGAAAGTAAGGTCCGCTTCCTTGGCCGCAGCATGGAGCTGGGCGTATCCGAGGATATGCTGGGCCGCGTGTTTGACGGTCTGGGTCGTCCCATTGACGATGGCCCCGAAATTCTTCCCGATGCCCGTATGGACATCAACGGCCTGCCCATGAATCCCGCTGCCCGCGCTTATCCTGAGGAATTCATTCAGACCGGTATCTCCGCCATTGACGGCCTGAACACCCTCGTTCGTGGCCAGAAGCTGCCCATCTTCTCCGCCAGCGGTCTGCCCCACTCCAATCTGGCTGCCCAGATTGCCCGTCAGGCCAAGGTGCGCGGCACGACCGACCCCTTCGCCGTTGTCTTTGCCGCCATGGGTATTACCTTCGAAGAATCCAACTTCTTTGTCCAGAGCTTTAAGGAAACCGGTGCTATTGACCGTACCGTTATGTTCATTAACCTCGCCAATGACCCTGCGGTTGAACGTATCTCCACCCCCCGTATGGCACTGACCGCTGCTGAATATCTGGCCTTTGAGAAGGGTATGCACGTTCTGGTCATCCTCACCGACATCACCAACTACGCCGACGCTCTGCGTGAGGTCTCCGCTGCCCGTAAGGAAGTCCCCGGCCGCCGCGGCTACCCCGGCTATATGTATACCGACCTTGCCTCTCTCTACGAGCGCGCAGGCCGCCAGAAGGGCAAGAACGGCTCGATCACCATGATCCCCATTCTGACCATGCCCGAAGACGATAAGACCCATCCCATCCCCGACCTTACCGGCTATATCACCGAGGGTCAGGTCATCCTGAGCCGTGACCTGTACCGCAAGGGCATCACGCCCCCCATTGATGTACTGCCCTCTCTGAGCCGTCTGAAGGATAAGGGCATCGGCGAAGGAAAGACCAGAGCCGACCATGCCAACACCATGAACCAGCTCTTTGCCGCCTACGCCCGTGGCAAGGAAGCCAAGGAACTGATGATCGTTCTCGGCGAAGCCGCCCTGACCGATATCGACAAGATTTACGCCAGATTTGCAGACGCCTTTGAAAACGAATATGTCTCCCAGGGCTACAATGCCAACCGCGATATCGAAGAAACTCTGGCCATCGGCTGGAAGCTGCTTTCCATCCTGCCCAGGTCTGAGCTGAAGCGTATTGACGACAAGTATCTGGATCAGTACTACGGCAAATAAGGGAGAGGAGTGATCGTTTTGGCATCTGCACAGGTGAACCCCACCCGTATGGAGCTGAGCCGTCAGAAGAAAAAACTCATGACGGCGACCCGTGGGCACAAGCTGCTCAAGGATAAGCGCGATGAGCTGATGCGGCAATTCCTCGAACTGGTTCGTGAAAATAAGGCGCTGCGTGAAAAGGTGGAAGCCGGGATCGCCGCCGCCAACAAAAATTTTGTTCTGGCAAAGGCCGGTGTCTCCGATGCCGCCATGAATGCCGCGCTGCTGGCTCCCAAGCAGGAGGTCTATCTGGAAACCGGCACCCGCAATGTCATGAGCGTGAACATCCCCGTATTCACCGCCAAGACCCGCACCCCCAATGCCGGAGATATCTACCCCTATGGCTACGCCTTCACCTCCAGCGATCTGGATGACGCGGTAAAATCCCTGTCCGATCTGCTTCCCGATCTGCTTCGTCTGGCAGAGATTGAAAAATCCTGTCAGCTCATGGCAGCGGAAATCGAAAAGACCCGCCGCCGTGTCAACGCACTGGAGCACGTCATGATCCCCGATGCGCAGGAAAAAATCAAGTTCATCACCATGAAGCTGGACGAAAACGAGCGCAGCACCCAGATCCGCCTGATGAAAATCAAGGATATGATGCTCGAACAAACCTACCACTACAGCGAACGCCAA
>JAZLHN010000097.1:0-14950 GCA_045616815.1 Acutalibacteraceae bacterium | reverse complement strand
ATGGGGCTTCGAGTATTTCAAATACGATTTCTGCCACAACAAGGCGATCCCCACGAAGGCTCCGGAGATCGCACAGATCCTCGTATCGGACGAAGCAGGAAACACAGTTTGCACTTATACGGCGGAGGAAGCGGAATTAAGAGGAACAGCGGAACGCTTCGCCGATGAAAAATTCGCCGGAGGTAACTACATCGGCGGACTTGACGCCAACGGCGGCATGGCGATATTCCCCGCCGTAACGGTGCCCGAAGCGAGAAAATACACGCTGACTCTCCTGCTTCACCGCACCGGCAGAAGTGACGGCTACGCGGAGATCGTGGTAAACGGCGTCGACACTTATCCCGTTTCCGCCCCCGGAACGAACGGTGCTCACCGCGAAGGCAGGATACAGACGGAGATCTATCTCGAAGCGGGAGAAAACACGGTCATGATCCACAATCCCATAGGCTCGCGCATGGATTCCGCCGCGAAACAATACCGGACTATGGGCTTCGAACTGATAAGAGCCGCCCGGCTTGCCGCCGAAAAAGAAAACAGAGAAGAAAAGCCAATCTGTTTCTCCATCTGCGAATGGGGGCTCAACCGTCCGTGGAAATGGGGCAGAACGGCGGGCAATCTGTGGAGAACGACGCCCGATATCCGTCCGACGTGGGCCTCGATCGTCGGCATATACGAAGCAAACGTTCGCTTGGACAAATACGCGTCCGTAGGTCACTGGAACGATCCCGATATGCTGGAGGTCGGTAACGGCGACCTCACGCACAACGAAAACAGAGCGCATTTCTCCCTCTGGTGCATGATGGCTTCCCCGCTCATCCTCGGCAACGACATAAGAAAACTCATCCGGCCGGACGGGACGCCCGACAAGGAAAACAACGTTTATAAGATCATTACGAACGAAGAGATGATCGCGATCGATCAGGATGCTCTCGGCATACAGTGCAAACGCGTAAAGGCGGGCAAATGCGACGTACTTGTGAAACCGCTCGAGAACGGTGAGATCGCCGTATGTCTTTTCAACAAGACGAAAAACGCCGCCGAAGCGAGCTTCGATATCAATGAACTGACGAACATCAACGGCATTCAGCTTCCCGCGAGCAGGAAATACGCAGTGAGGAACGTATGGGATAAAACCGATTTCGTTTCAACGGGCAAAATCACCGAACATGTGAACGGCAGAGACGTGATAGTATACAGGATCAAAGCCGAAAAATAAAAAAAGGGAGAATAATAATGGATACGAGGATACTTCATTTTACCGAACCCGGCAAAAATTTTGAAGACGGATGTCCCGTAGGCTGCGGCAGCATGGGCGCTATGCTGCTCGGCGATGACAGCGATGAAAAAATATGGCTCGGTCACGAGAATATATGGGCGGGCTGCGACATCAAAGGCAACGACGCAAATTTCCGCGACAAGGTGGACACTTTACGAAAAATGTATCTTGACGGCAACATCGAAAATCTCGACGACACCGCAGATGAACTGATGAAAGGCAGTATCCACAAAATAAGATCCGTGGAATACGCCGGACTCCTGCATATTAATCTCGGAAAAGGGAAAGCAGAGGATTATACCCGTGATCTGACGCTCAACACCGGTGTTTTCAACGCTTCCTTTACCAAAGGCGGCTGCCGGATCACGGAACAGGCTTTTTCCAGCTATTCCTTTGAGGTCAACTGCGTAAGATACGGTTTTTCTTCCCCGCGCGACATAAGCTTCTATATGGAAAGAGAAAATATTCTTTCCGCTACGTTTGAGGACGGCATCCTCTCTTATACCGTGGTCACGCAGACCGGAGATCACAAATTCAGAGTCGGAATAAAACTTGTCACCGACGGTCAGACGGGCTTCACCGGGAGCAAGGTGACCGTTAAGAACGCGACCAACGTCGAGCTGTATATCAGCATTGCCACCGAATTCGATTTCGGTGACGATTTCAGTGAGACCGTGGACGATATTCTCGCGGAATGCGACGACTACGATGAGATCTTCGAAAATCACTGCGAAGATTTCTCCGCCCTGTTTGAGCGTTCGGACATCGCCTTTGACGAAGATGAAACGCTGAACGCAATGAGCATCAAAGAACGTCTTGCAAGGCTGAAAAAGGATGAAAACGCACGCGACCCGGGTCTTGTCAATCTGTATTTCGCGTTCGGCAAATATCTTCTCATTTCCTCTTCGCGCGAAGGAACGCTTCCCGCCAATCTGCAGGGCGTATGGGTGGAAAAGCTCGAAAACCCGTGGAACGCCGACTATCACACGAACATCAACCTGCAGATGAACTATTGGCACGCGGAAATAGCGAATCTTTCCGAATGTCATCTTCCCCTGTTCGACTACATGAACAACATCCTGCTCCCCGCCGGGCAGAAGACGGCCGAGACGAATTACCGCTGCAAAGGTACCGTTGTTCACCACCTGAGCGATATCTACGGCTACACCGCTCCCGCGGACGGGCTCTGGGGTATATGGCCGATGGGCGGCGCATGGCTCTCCACGCACATGTGGGAGCATTACCTCTTCACGATGGACGAGGAATTCCTCCGCACCGAAGCCTACGGCTACATGAAGGCCTGCGCTTTGTTTTTCTTAGACTACCTGTTTGAGGACAAAGAAGGCAGACTGATCTCGGGACCCTCCATGTCGCCTGAAAACAGATATTATATGCCCACCGCCGAAGGCAAAAAAGAATCGTTCGTTACCTTCTCCCCCACCATGGATACGGAGATCATCACCGCTGTTTTCCGGAATTACATCGACGCGGAAAAGATCCTCGGCATCGACGACGAAACGGCCGCCGCAGCCGCCGCGGCGCTCGCGAAGCTTCCTCCGCTGAAGATCGGAAAATTCGGACAGCTTATGGAATGGATCGAAGATTACGAAGAGCCGGAGCCCGGTCACAGACATATTTCCCACGCCTTCGGTCTTTATCCCGATAACCTCATCAACGAGAATACGCCGGAATACTTTGCCGCCATCCGCAAGACCCTGGAAAGAAGACTCGCCAACGGCGGCGGCCATACGGGCTGGTCGAGAGCCTGGCTCATCAATCTGTTCGCGCGTCTGAAAGACGGAGAAAAGACCTATGAGCATATCCGTCTGCTCTTCACGAAATCAACGGCGGACAGTATGCTCGACACACATCCGCCTTTCCAGATCGACGGTAATTTCGGCGGCGCGGCGGGTATCGCCGAATCGCTTCTGCAAAGCCATGAGGGGTATATTTCCCTGCTCCCCGCCGTCACGAAAGACGCCTGCGGTTCGTTCACACGTCTCAAAGCAAGAGGCAACGTGGAGGTCAGCGCCGAATTCGAAGACGGTAAAGTCACCTCGTTCCTTCTCAGCGCGGACAGCGACACGGACGTGAAGATCAAGCTCCCCGCCTGCGGCACCGTATGCGGCGGGAACGAAACGATCACCGGCGAAAACGGTTTCTTCACCGTTAAGACGAATACCGAATATAAAGTTGAACTCTGAAATTAGTTTAATGCAGAAAAAAACACGCTGAATTTTCAGCGTGTTTTTTTCATGAGACGATATTCAATTATCCGAGCATCTTTTTCAGATATTGCCCCGTATAGCTTTCTTCGACGCAGGCGATCTCCTCCGGGGTACCTTCGGCGATCACCGTTCCGCCGCGGCTGCCGCCTTCGGGACCGAGGTCGATGATATGGTCGGCGGTCTTGATAACGTCGAGATTGTGTTCGATCACGACCACGGTGTTGCCCGTGTCCACAAAGGCGTGGAGCACGTCGATGAGCTTATGGACGTCCGCCGAATGGAGTCCGGTGGTGGGCTCGTCGAGAATGTACATGGTCTTGCCGCTCGGACGGCGAGAAAGCTCGGTGGCAAGCTTGACCCGCTGCGCTTCGCCGCCGGAAAGCTGCGTGGAGGGCTGACCGATGCTGATATAGCCGAGTCCCACGTCATAGAGCGTTTGCAGTTTGCGCTTGATGGCGGGGATATTCTCGAAGAACTTGACGCCCTCTTCCACCGTCATATCGAGTACGTCGCTGATATTTTTTCCTTTATATCGCACTTCGAGCGTTTCCCGGTTGTAGCGCGCGCCACGGCACACCTCACACGGGACATAGACGTCGGCCAGGAAATGCATTTCGATCTTGACGATACCGTCGCCCTGACAGGCTTCGCATCTGCCGCCCGAGACGTTGAAGGAAAAACGTCCGGGGCCGTAGCCGTGCATTTTTGCCTCGCTCGTTTCGGAAAAGAGTTTGCGGATATCGTTGAACACGCCCGTATAGGTAGCGGGATTAGAACGGGGGGAACGTCCGATCGGCGACTGGTCGATATCAATGACCTTATCGAGATTTTCCTCCCCTTCAAAGCCGTCGTGCTTGCCGGGGTGGAGCTTCGCGCCGTTCAGATCATTTGCCAACTGCTTATACAGTATCTCATTTATAAGCGAGGATTTGCCCGAGCCGGAAACGCCGGTAATACAGATGAATTTTCCCAGAGGGAACGTAACGTCGATATTTTTCAGATTGTTCTGCGCCGCCCCGCGGATCGTGAGGAATTTACCGTTACCTTCACGGCGACGCTCCGGGACGGCTATTTTTTTCTCACCGGTGAGATACTGTCCCGTAACGGATCTTTTACAGTTCTCGATATCCTTCAGTGTACCGGCGGCTACGATCTCGCCGCCGTGGATGCCCGCGCCGGGGCCGATGTCCACGATATAGTCGGCGGCTCTTATGGTATCCTCATCGTGCTCCACAACGATCAGCGTATTGCCGATATCGCGCAGATTTTTGAGCGTGGCGATGAGTTTATCGTTATCGCGCTGATGTAGTCCGATGCTCGGTTCATCGAGCACGTACAGAACGCCCGTCAGAGCGGAACCGATCTGCGTTGCAAGCCGTATTCTCTGCGCTTCGCCGCCGGAAAGCGTTCCGGAGGAGCGCGAAAGCGTGAGATAATCCAAGCCGACCCGCATGAGGAATTCGAGCCGCGCCCTTATTTCTTTTATTACACCGTGCGCGATGAATTCTTCACGTTCGGAGAGCTTAAGCGAATCGAGGAAAGCGATCTCCTCCCCGATGGACATCTGTGTGAATTCATGTATGCTCTTGCCTCCCACCGTTACGGCGAGGATCTCTTTTTTGAGTCTTGCGCCGCCGCAGTCGGGGCAGGTATGGTCGGTCATGAAAAGTTCTATTTCCCAGCGCGCCCACTCGCTGTTTGAATCGCGGTAGCGACGTTCGAGATTGTTGACCACGCCTTCAAACGGCGCGTCGTACTCCGTGTGCCCCGTGGGGAGACGGCGATGAAGATGCAGTTTTTCTTCGCCCGTACCGTATAGAATGGCGTTGATGCCCTCTTTGGAAACGTCCTTCAGAGGTGTATCGAGCGTAAAGCCGTATCTGTCCGCAACGCCCTCGAAATACATTCGGGCGATCGCGCCGAAGCTCTCGCTCGACCATCCGCAGCCGTGCACCGCCCCCTTATTGATACTCAAAGACATATCGGGCAAAATCAGTTCGGGGGCGACTTTTTTATAGATACCGAGGCCCGTACACGTGGGACACGCACCGAACGGGTTATTGAAAGAAAACATTCGCGGGCTCAATTCGCCGAAGCTCACGTCATGGTCGGGACACGCGAATTTTTCCGAGAAAAGCATATCCTCGCCGTCGATGACCGAGAGCATGGCGATACCGTCGCCGAGCTTGAGCGCCGTTTCGAGAGAATCCGAAACACGGGAAAACATGCCGTCTCGGCGTACAAGACGGTCAACGACCACCTCGATCGTATGCTTCTGCGTTTTGTTGAGTTTGATTTCTTCTTCCAGCCCGCGTATCTCTCCGTCGACGCGCGCTCTTACGAAACCGGCCTTTCTCGCATCCTCGAGCACCTTCACGTGCTCGCCCTTGCGCTGACGAACGACCGGCGCAAGGATCATGAATTTCGTTCCTTCCGGAAGCGCCATCACTCTGTCCGTCATCTGATCGACCGACTGTCCTCTGATTTCTCTGCCGCACACGGGGCAGTGAGGGATACCGACCCTTGCGTAGAGCAGACGCAGATAATCGTAGATCTCCGTTACCGTACCCACGGTGGAACGGGGATTCTTGGAGGTCGTTTTCTGGTCGATGGAGATAGCGGGAGAAAGCCCCTCGATGAGCTCGACGTTGGGCTTTTCCATCTGTCCCAAAAACTGCCGCGCATAGGAAGAAAGCGATTCCACGTACCGCCGCTGCCCCTCCGCGTAGATCGTATCGAAGGCGAGCGTCGATTTACCCGAGCCGGAAAGGCCCGTGAATACCACGAGCTTATCTCTCGGTATTTTTACGTCAACGTTTTTCAGATTGTGTTCTTTTGCTCCGAAAACGGAAATATATTTCTGTGCCATAGCTTACATCTCTTCTCTGATCTTCGCGATCTTATCGCGGATATAGGCGGCATTCTCGAAATCGAGGATCTTTGCCGCGGCTTTCATTTCGCGGGTGAGGCGTTCGATGAGTGCGTCTCTCTCCTTCTTCGAAAGCTTCTTCGTATCCGTCTTCGCCGCCTTGTGCGTATTGGATATTTCGATCACGTCCCGTATGCCCTTTACGATGGTCTTCGGGACGATGCCGTTTGCCTCGTTGTATTTTTCCTGTTTCTCTCTGCGGCGGAAGGTCTCTCTGATCGCTCTCTCCATGGAGGGCGTGACGGTATCGGCGTACATGATGACCTTACCGTCGGCGTTTCTCGCCGCTCTGCCGACGGTCTGTATGAGAGAGGTCTCCGAACGCAGGAAGCCCTCTTTATCCGCATCGAGGATGATGACGAGCGAAACCTCCGGGAGGTCGAGACCCTCACGGAGCAGGTTGATGCCGACGAGAACGTCGAATTCGCCGAGACGAAGGTCGCGGATGATCTCCATGCGCTCCATCGTGTCGATATCGTGGTGCATGTAGCGCACCTTTATATTGAAATCCATAAGATAGTCGGTCAGATTTTCCGCCATCTTTTTTGTAAGCGTGGTGATGAGCACGCGTTCCTTGCGCGAAACGCGGATATTGATCTCGGAAATAAGGTCGTCGATCTGCCCGTCTACGGGGCGCACCTCGATGAGGGGATCGAGCAGTCCCGTCGGACGGATGATCTGCTCCACGGTCTGCACACTGAGGCTTTTTTCCAGATCGCCGGGCGTGGCGCTGACAAAGATCTTCTGCCCCGTTCTGGCATAGAACTCATCGAAAGTGAGAGGACGGTTATCGAAAGCCGACGGCAGACGGAAGCCGAATTCCACGAGCGATTCCTTGCGCGAACGGTCGCCGCCGAACATGCCGCGCACCTGCGGCAAAGTAACGTGCGACTCACCCACGAACAGCAGATAATCCTCCGGGAAGAAGTCGAGCAGCGTGAACGGCGCGGAGCCCGGCGCCCGGCCGGACATCACGCGGGAATAGTTTTCCACGCCCTTGCAGAAGCCCGTTTCGAGCAACATTTCCATATCGTATTCCGTGCGCTGACGGATACGCTGCGCTTCGATCAGCTTGCCCTCGGCGATGAACTTCTTTTCGCATTCCTCCATCTCGGCGTTGATCTCCTCCATGGCGGCGGCAAGCCTCTCGGGATCGGTAACGTAGTGTGAAGCGGGATAGATCGCCACGTGAGAAAGCGAATTTTTCACCGTGCCGGTGGTGGGATTGAATTCGCTGATACGATCGACCTCGTCGCCGAAAAACTCGATCCTTACGGCGTTTTCGCCCGAATAAACGGGAAATATATCCACAACGTCTCCTTTGACGCGGAATTTATTTCGGGAGAAATCTATATCGTTGCGTTCATACTGTATCTCGACGAGACGGCGCAGGAGCGTGTCTCTTTCGAGCTCCATTCCCTCACGCACGGAGATCACCATGCTGCGGTAGTCGATGGGGCTGCCGAGAGAATAGATACACGATACGCTCGCCACGATGATGACGTCACGCCGCTCGGACAGCGCCGAGGTAGCGGAATGGCGCAGGCGGTCGATCTCGTCGTTGATCGCGGAGTCTTTTTCTATATAGGTATCGGTGGTGGCGATATACGCCTCCGGCTGATAATAATCGTAGTAGGAAACGAAAAACTCGACGGCGTTATCGGGAAAGAACTCCCGGAATTCCGAGCACAGCTGCGCCGCCAGCGTCTTGTTGTGAGCAAGCACCAGCGTGGGACGGTTGGCTTTTGCGATGACGTTCGCCATGGTGAAGGTCTTGCCCGAGCCCGTAACGCCCAACAGCGTTTGTTCCTTCATGCCGGCGTTTATCCCGTTCACGAGCGCCTCGATCGCCTCCGGCTGATCGCCCGTCGGTTTATATTCCGAATGTAATTCAAAATGGTCCATAGTATCTTCCGAACTTTTTGAAAATGAAAACCGGTTATCCTTCTCTGTCGAGTCTGAAAGCAACAGAACGTTTCAGATACTCAAGGTATTCCTCATCCCTGCACATAGCCTTCGACGGAGTATCCGACAGCTTGGCAACGGGTCTTCCGTTAACATATTGCAGCTTTATCACGATGTTCAGTGCATTCACACAGGTATCGTTCGAACAGAACGTGCCTATGCCGAAAGAGACCTTTGCTTTGTCCTTAAAATAATCAAAGAGTCCCTGCGCTCTGTCAAAATCAAGACTGTCGCTGAATAGAAGAAGCTTCGAGCGCGGGTCAACACCGTACTTCTTATAATGCCCGATCATTTTTTCTCCCCATGCGTATGGATCGCCGCTGTCATGCCGGACACCGGTGTAGTTGTTTACCATCGAGCGATTGAAGTCGAGTAAAAACAAATCGGTAGTCACGGTATCGGTAAGCGCTGTTCCGTTGTCTCCGTCGTATTCCCCATACCAATCACGCATGGCATAATGGTTCGTATACGCAAGCGGAATACTGTCGATCCCCTGATACATCTGCACAAATTCGTGAGCATAAGTGCCGATCGGCGTAACGTTATATTTCATCGCGAGATATACGTTTGAGGTACCGACGCAGTTTGAAGTCTCTGTGACCAGCCTTCTGACCACCACATCCTCCCACTCGCGCGAAAGACGTCGGCGGCATCCGAACTCCGCGAAACGGAAAGTGTATTTTCCGCTGTTGAAGTCTTCAATTTTTTTATCGAGACGCTCCTTGGCAGAAGCAAGAAGTACGTCATAATCATAATTCAGTCGGAAATAGACCTCGTTTACGATTTCCAACAGATAAATTTCGAACTGCATTGCGGAAAAAAGCGGCCCCTTTACGACGAGCGTAAGCTCACCCTTTTCATTCAGCGAAGTACAAACATATTCACGGATAGGATGCCAGAGCCGCAGGAACTCTACGTAGTCGTTTTTAATAAAACGGATCGAGCGCAGATAATCAAGCTCTTCCCTCGTAAAGCGCAGTGAACACAAATGGTCGATCTGCGCGTTTATCTCCTCGAGCATTTCGGAAGTAAAAACGACGTCCTTATTGCGGCATTTGAAATAATATTCTCCGCAAAGGTCAGTATGCTTATGAAAAATGACCTGATCCATATTGAATTTATAGAGATCGGTATCCAACAGAGAAATAACTATCGGTGCAAGCTTCAATGCATTTCATCCTTTCTTATACAGATTTTATTCTGATATTTTTTCGGGAATATGAGGATCGAAAGAGGGCATCAGTCTGAGTTTGAAAAGATTGGCGGCGTGTTTTTTGTCGATAAGAGTTTTTGTTTTCACATCGTCTATCTCGCCCGTTCTTATATACCGATCGAGCACGCCGTAAGAAAAACCGAGATTCTCCTCGTCGGTTTTTCCGCAGAGCCCGTCTATCGGGACCTTGTCAACAAGTATATCCGGAATTCCGAGTACCCTGCCCACGGCTTTGACTTCCTGCACCGTCAGTTTTGAGCATGGGCTGAAATCACCGGCGGCATCGCCGTAGCGCGTAGAATATCCGACCCAATCTTCCGAGAGATTGCAGGTATTGGCTACTCTGCCGTTTACACTCTGCGAAACGGCGTAGAGTGCCGTCATCCGCACACGGGGCGGTATATTTGTGAGACTCTGCGAGGAAAGATCCAGCGGGACAGCCTTCTCAAGCGCCTTTACCGTGTCTCCGATGTTTACAATGACATATTTTATTCCGAGATGCTTCACAAGCAGGAGCGCCATGTCGATATCTTTCTGTTCACCGCATGGCATGAGCACGCCTGTGACACGTTCTTTTCCCAAAGCTTCAACGCATAGCGCGGCAACAACAGAACTGTCCTTACCGCCTGAGATCCCGACTACGGCATTACAGCCCCTGCCGTTTTCATCAAAAAAGTTCCTTATCCATTCAACGCATTCATTTTTCACTTTTTCGGCATCAAACATAACCATTCTCCTTATGTTATATCGATCTGACAGCAGTTCATTACCGAAAGTGCCGCGGTATGCGTCTCAGGACTGACGCCCGCGCAGCAGGAAGCCTTTACGCTTATGTTATTTTCCGGGAATGAGGCTTTAAGCAAAAGTGCATTGGAAACAACGCAGATATCGGTACACAAGCCGATCAGCTCAACTTCAAAACTCTCACCGCAGGCTGCTTTCCCGATAAGTTCGGGCAGCAGCACACTGCCGAACGTGAGCTTTTCAACAGCCGTAAAGCCTTTTTGGTCAAGTGCGGCGGCGACATCCGCATTGATTTTCCATCCTTCTGTTCCTTTAATGCAATGAGGAACGGGAAGTTTTTTCCCTTCGGACGTTGAAGGGTATTCTTCCGAATGCGTGTCCATGGTCGCAAAAATCTCTCCGTCGAAGTCGATTATCTCCCTGACGACAGCCGGGACTATCGCCTGTGCTTCCGGTGAACCGAGAGTACCGTCCACAAAATCCTTCTGCATATCTACCACAACAAGAAATTTTTTCATACTTTGCCCTCCGTCATTTTTTTCTTTTTCAGCAATATTTTCACGTGCGTCGGAACTTTGAGATCTATGCCGAAATTTTCGGCAGTTTCCCATTTTTTGAACGGCAGAACGTAATGCTCATAATATACGATCTCATAGTCATCGGGAATCAATGAAAACAGACTCTCCGTACTGATCGGCAGATAGTTTTCATTCAATTCCCGATCCCAGTTTTTTGTATAAGTGTATTTCAGGAGAAAATGGATGAATTGCCTGTTTCTCTCTATTTTTCCCCAACGTTTTTCAAAGGCTTCGAGAAAAGGAAGATATTCCTTGTGAGCGCGAAGTTTTTTGATATCATCCGGAGCAACGGGAACATCATCGGCATCGGCCACACTCATATCTCTTATTGCGATATAACGAAAACCGCTTTTGAATACGCGTTCAAGAAAAACGGCGATATCCTCGTCCGAGCAATAGGAATATACCTCATGAACCGTACTGGAAATATTCAGCACGGAGTCCTCCGGGACAAAACCGAGCGAATCCCAATCCGTAGAAAAAAGCGCCCCGGGCACGTTCCTTTTTGCAGATTCTATCATTTCCTCACTTATATCATAGCCATAGTATTTCATATCGTCTTTGAAATGCATCAGGGTTTTTATAAGTTCGCCGTCAGCACAGCCGAAATCCACGAAGGAAGATACCGGTTCGAAAATCTTATCTACAAAAAAGATTTTGTCATATATGGTTTTCTGCATTTTATCGAGATAAACAACAAGGTCTTTTATTTTATTGTTCTCCTGCATATCTTTTCCTCCCTCATTCGTCGAAACCATGTATCCAGTCCGACCGCAAATAATAGATGAGATAGATCACCGAACTGATCGCCCACGTGATCGGATAGGCCCAGTAGATCAGTCCGATATCACCGTAATACCGCATCACGAACCAGATATACGCGATACGGAACACACACCACACCGAGAGCATGATGACCATGGGAACAAAAGCCTTTCCCGCCCCGCGGCAGACGGCGGCAACACAGTGAGAAAATGCAAGCAGACAGTAGAAAAGCGTTACCGTTCTTTCCTGCCGTACACCGAATGCGATCACTTCGGGCGTGGAGTCGAAAGCACCTATGAGCTTCGGGGCAAGGATAAAGCACGCAGCACCGATCAGCTCCGCAAGGAGCACGCCGGCAAGGATGCCGAAACGAGCGCCCTTTTTCGCTCTGTCGTACTGCTTCGCGCCGAGATTCTGACTGATGAAGGTAGTGATCGCCATGGTGAAGCTGTTGATGGGCAGGAAGCCGAAGCCCTCGATCTTGGAATGCGTACCGTAGGCGGCGGTAGCGTATTTGCCGAAGGAATTGATCTGCGTCTGCACGATCACGTTCGCGAAAGCGATCACGGAATTCTGCACTCCGGCGGGAAGTCCGTAGCGGATGATCTCTTGGAGCATCATGGAGTCAAAGCGTATTTTCCGGAGCTCCACGGTATAGATGTTGCCTTTTTTCAGAAGATGCGCCATACATAAAACCACGCTCGCGGTCTGCGAAACGACGGTGGCGATCGCCGCCGACCATACCCCCCAACGGAACACCGCTACGAAAAGAAGGTCAAGAACAACGTTCAGCAAAGAGGAAAATATCAGATAGTAAAGCGGCCGTTTGCTGTCGCCCAGTGCGTTCATGATACTGCGGCAGACGTTGTACATGACCATCGAGATCGCGCCGTAGAAATAATAGCGGAAATACTCGATCGCCTGCGGCAGTACGTCCGGGTCGGTCTTCATCCAGACGAGGAACGTGGGGGTAAAAACAACGCCGAATACCGTTAAAAAAGCACCGGAGGCAAGTCCGAAGGCAATATTGGTATGAATGGCTTTCGACACGTTTTCGGGGTCTTCCGCGCCGAAATAGCGTGAAATCACAACACCCGCACCCATAGCAGTGCCCACGAAGAAGCTTACGAGCAGGAAGATGAGCGTTCCCGAAGAGCTCACCGCGGCAAGCGCTTCCGTGCCGAGGAATTTTCCTACGATAAAGGTATCGGCGGTATTATACAACTGCTGAAAGACCTGGCTTAAAAATACCGGCATCGCAAAAGCGAGAATGTGCGAATAAACGCCGCCCTGCGTCATATCCCGCGTCTGTCCGGACGGTATTTTCTGCTGTTTTTTTATTGCTTCCATTTTTTCTCCGTTCCCGTAAAAACTCCGGCGTATCACCGGATCATTTTCCTTAAATTAGCTTTTAATTATAACATGTTTTTTTTATAAAAACAACCCGAAAAAAAGCTTGACGGGTATTTTTCGCAGTTGTATAATTGCCGTGTATGAGTTCATACGAAACATAAAAGAAGGAGCGTGAGTACACATGGATACAGGCGACAGTAGCACGAGTTCGGGCGGCCGAAGTAAGTGCTTAAACAAAGACACCGACGTTCCCTTATGCTCACGCTTTCGTAAGATATAAGGGTCAGCTTCGACTTACCGTTTCGTGTGCTTTTCCTGTATAAAAGGCGTTTTTCAACGCGTAAAGAAAAGGAGGAAAACACATGGACGACGAAGAGATCACTCTCGTTGAAAAGGCTCTTGAACTGATAGAGCAAAAAAAATACTCCGTGCTCCACGACCTCATCTGTGAGGAAGAAGCAGCGGATATAAACGAGATCATCGACGAAGTTTCCACGGAGCAGGCGGTCATCATCTACCGCCTTCTTCCGAAGGAGCTTGCCGCCGAGGTTTTCGTTGAAATGGACCCGGAAAAACAGGAATATATCATCAACGCTTTCTCCGACGCCGAGCTGAAAGCGACACTTGACGAGCTTTATTACGACGATACCGCCGACATCATCGAAGAGATGCCCGCTACCGTGGTAAAAAGGATCCTCAAAGCCGCCTCCCCCGATATGCGGAAAGCCGTAAACGAGCTTCTGAAATATCCCGAGGACTCCGCCGGAAGCATTATGACGACCGAATTCGTGCGGCTCAAAAAAAGCTATACCGTAAGGGATTCGCTGGAGTTGATCCGTAAGGTCGGTATCGACAAAGAAACGATATACACCTGCTATGTGACCGATGAATTAAGCCACCTGATCGGTATCGTTACCGCGAAGGATCTGCTTCTCACTCCGCTGGAAAGAACGATCGAAGAGATCATGATCGAGCACGTCATCGACGTAAACACGCTCGACGATCAGGAGCAGATCGCGATGATGTTCTCCAAATACGATTTCATCGCCCTGCCCGTTACCGATAAGGAAGGCAGACTCGTAGGCATCATCACCGTAGACGACGCCATCGACGTCATGCAGGAAGAGGTAGAAGAAGACTTCGCAAAGATGGCGGCTATCACGCCGAACGACACCGAATACCTCAAAACTTCCGTTTGGAAGATCTGGGGCTCGCGCATCCCGTGGCTCTTACTGCTGATGATCTCCGCCACGTTCACCGGTATGATCATCTCAAAATTCGAGAGCGCGCTTGCCGTATTACCCATTCTCACGGCATTCATCCCCATGCTCATGGATACCGGCGGAAACTCCGGTTCTCAGGCGTCCGTTACCGTCATCCGCGGTATCTCGCTCGGTGAAGTGGAATTCCGTGATTTCTTCCGCGTACTGTGGAAGGAATTCCGGGTCGCCGTTCTCTGCGGCGTTTCACTCGGCGGTGCCGCCATGCTCAAAGTAATGCTCGTTGACCACCTCATCATGAAAAACGATGAGGTAACATGGGCAGTGGCGCTCGTAGTGGGACTGACGCTTCTTGCCACCATTCTTTGCGCAAAGGCGATCGGCTGTTCGCTGCCCCTGCTCGCGAAGAAGATCGGGCTCGACCCCGCCGTTATGGCAAGTCCGTTCATCACGACCATCGTAGATGCCGTTTCTCTGCTCGTTTATTTCCGTATCGCCAGTGGACTTTTGACGTTTTAATGCGGAATGAGGAATTGAATTTTTATTGTAAAGAAACACGCTGATAATTTCGGCGTGTTTTTTTAATGCAGAAACAGAACTACAAAAGGCACACAGAATTTCTTCTGTATGCCTCATTGTAAAAATCAGATTTATTATAACTTATTCCTGCTTGTAGTCC
>JAZLHN010000096.1:0-9527 GCA_045616815.1 Acutalibacteraceae bacterium | reverse complement strand
CGGCGTCATGCCGAAAAGATGGATGGAATTCGTTACGTCAAGATAGGATTCGTCGATGCTCGCGGGCTCCACGAGGTCGGTATATTCTATATAGATATCGTTGATCTTTTTGCAGAATTCGCCGTACAATCCGTGATGCGGCGGCACACAGACAAGCTCCGGACATTTGCTCTGAGCCTGCCATATCGGCTCGGCGGTACGGATATCGTATTTTTTGGCGAGCTGATTTTTCGCAAGAATGATCCCGTGGCGGTTTTCCGGATCGCCCGCTACCGCCATCGGCACGTTTTTCAGCGCGGGACAGAGCTTTTCCTCCACAGAGGCAAAAAAGGAATTACAGTCGCAATGCAGGATGATACGGTCGGCCAAACAGATCACCGCTTTTCAAATCAAAGTTTTTCTCAAATATTATACCATTTTTTCCGGCAACTGCAATACGGTGATATTATCGTTTTTCGGACATATCATTCCGTTTCTGTTATATTATGTCTGAAAAAAAGAAGCGCATATCCCATTATCCAACACTTTTTACTAAATTTGAGGTTGCAAATATTTTTATATAAGAGTAGAATAGATTTATATATTTTATGCGGAAAAGACGTTTTTCTTATCCGCGTATATGGGAGGAAAAATCTATGCTCAAGATAAACACCGATCTGTGCAAGGGCTGCGGATACTGCGCGAAATACTGTCCCAAAAAGATCCTCGCACTCGGCACCGAACGCAACAAACACGGTCACTTTTTCCCGGGCGTGACGGATGAAAGCTCCTGCATAGCCTGTGCTATGTGCGCTACCATCTGCCCCGAGGGAGCGATCGAACTTACGGAAGAAAAGGAGGACTAAAGAATGGCTAAAGTTCTTGTAAAGGGCTGCGAAGCCATCGCGGAGGCCGCCGTAAGAGCCGGCTGCCGTTTCTTCGCAGGCTACCCCATCACACCCCAGAATGAAATTCCCGAATATATGTCCTGGCGTCTTCCCGAAGTGGGCGGCGCCTTCGTACAGGGCGAAAGCGAAGTTGCTTCCGTAAACATGGTTTACGGCGCGGCGGCTTCGGGCTGCAGAGCCATGACGAGCTCTTCCGGCCCCGGCATCAGCCTCAAGGCGGAGGGCATCTCCTATCTTTCCGGCACCCAGCTTCCCGCGGTCATCGTGAACATCAGCCGCGGCGGCCCCGGCCTCGGCTCCATCCAGCCTGCGCAGCAGGACTATCTGCAGGCGACGAAAGCTCTCGGTCACGGCGGCTTCAAGGTCATGGTATTCGCTCCCTCCACGCTGCAGGAAGCGGTAGACCTTACCTATAACGCATGGGATTATGCCGAAAGAGATAAAAACCCCGTTATGATCCTCATGGACGGCTGTCTCGGCGCGATCATGGAGCTCGTGGAATTCCCCGAGATGAAAGAGCCCGCCAGAGAAAACACCGGCAAATGGAGTCTGTACCGTCCCGAAGGCGTAAAACGTCCCGACAGAGTACTTACTCCCTACTTCCCCGAAGCGATCCTCGAAATGCAGAACAAGGCGCGCGCCAAGATGTATGAACGCTGGGCCGCCAACGACGTAAAGGTCGAGGAATTCATGGTAGAGGACGCGGAATACATCGTCGTTGCTTACGGTATCGCGGCAAGAAGCGCGAAGGAAGCCATCCTCAATCTGCGCGCCGAAGGACACAAGATCGGTATGATCCGTCCCATCACCCTCAATCCGTTCCCCAAAGAGAGCTTCAATAAGCTGAACTACGAGCAGATCAAGGGCTTTATCGACATCGAGCTCGCCATCCCCGCACAGATGCGCGACGATATAGAGCTTCAGGTAAAGGGACGCGCTCCTGTATTTGAATATTGCCGTTCCGGCGGTCTGCTCTTCGACGACGACGGCATCTACAACGGCATCAAGAAAATCATCGACGGAGGTGCGAAATAATGGCTGTATATAAAAGACCCGCAACGTTAAAGGGCACCCCCAGCGGTTTCTGCCCCGGCTGTATGCATTCTCTCGCGACCAAGCTCATCGCGGAAGTCGTGGACGAAATGGGACAGAAGGATAACTGCGTGCACATCGTACCCGTAGGCTGCTCCACGCTGAACCTCGTTTACTGGCAGGGCGACGTACTCGGCGCGGCGCACGGACGTGCTCCGGCCGTTGCTACCGGCTTCAAGAGAACCAATCCCGAAAGACTCGTTTTCACCTATCAGGGCGACGGCGACTGCGCCGCTATCGGTCTCGCAGAGATCATGAACGCCGCCAACAGAGGCGAAAACTTCACCGTTATTTTCTTCAATAACCAGACCTACGCCATGACCGGCGGACAGATGGCGCCCACCACGCTCATCGGTCAGAAGACCACGACCACCGTTTACGGCCGTGATCCCGCCACCACCGGCTATCCGCTCAAGATGTGCGAGCTTTTGGCAACGCTGGAAGCGCCCGCTTTCATCGCCCGCTACGCGCTCAATACGCCCAAGGGCTGCAAGGATGCAAAAAAAGCCATCCGCAAGGCATTCGACCTCCAGATGGAAGGCAAGGGCTTCAGCTTCATAGAGCTCCTCGGAAACTGCCCCACCAACTGGAAGCTCACTCCCCTTCAGACGCTCGATTACATGGAAACGAATACGATCCCGTATTTCGTGCCCGGCGTGTACAAAGACAAGTACAAGGAGGAGAAGTAAGATGAAAAGAACACTCGTTATTTCCGGTTCCGGCGGACAGGGCGTTATGAGCGCCGGCGTAATGATCGCGCAGACCGCCGTTGATGCGGGCAGCTACGCTACCTATCTTCCCGAATACGGTCCTCAGCAGCGCGGCGGCAGTGCGAAATGCACCGTTGTCGTCAACGAAGAAGAGATCGTATCTCCCCTCGCCAGCAAATGCGACAGCGTGATTCTCATGAACGAGCAGGCTTACGAAAAGTTTGCGAAGTCCGTTAAGGCGGGCGGCATCATGGTGGCGAACACCAGCCGTGTGACCTCCGAGATCAAAGCCGAAGGCATCACCGTTGTAAAAGTTCCCGCCGACGATATCGCGGTCGAACTCGGCGACATCCGCTGCGCCAACATCATTCTCGCAGGTGCGCTCATCGGCGCCGAAGCGGGCATCATCACGGAAGAAGCAATGCTTGCCAGCCTGAACAAAAAATTCAAGGACAAGAAAAAGGAAGTGCTCGAACTCAACCACACCGCTCTTTATAAGGGCATCGAGTTCGGAAAAGCGGCACTTGCCGAATAACAAAACAAAAAATGCCTGCCGGGACAGCTTCCGGCAGGTTATTTTTTCGCTTGAAATATTACGAGAAAAATGCTATATTGATTCCGTTATTCGCGGAACGTAAAAAATCTCGCGTCGGGCACCGCCTTATCGCGGGACAAAAAGCATACGTCGTTTTTCGAGAAGATCAGATGATCGCAGAGCTTCACGTTTATCGCCGCCAGTTTTTTCGCCAGCTCCAGCGTGATATTGATATCGTCCCTCGACGGGCGGGCAAAGCCGTTGGGGTGCGAATGGGCAAGCACGACGGCGCTCGCGTGATTGTTCACGACCTCGCGGAACACGCGGTTCACGTTGACCGAAACACTTTCCTCGTTTCCGCGGTCAACGACGGCAATCTTACGCACGTTCTGACAGCCGTCCAGCAAGACTGCCATGAATATCTCTTCATTCTCACCGAGGAAATACGGCTCCATGAATTTTTTCGCGTCTTCATCGTTCAGGATCATGGTCTGCTCTTTGCCGCGGTCTATATAGTAACGGCGGAAAAGGCTGTTCAGGAATTTGATGTACACCGCGGATTCGTGTCCGATCCCGGGCACGTCGAGCAAAGCGTTTATATCCGCCTCGAGAACGCCGGACAACGAGCCGAACTGATTCAGCAGCTCGTGGGCTATCTCATTCGTATCGAGCCGCGGAATACAGTAAAACAGCATCATTTCCAGCACGTTATGATCTGCAAACGTATCCAGTCCGTCTTTTTCAAAATGCTCGCGCACGCGCTGCCGGTGATTTGCGTGCAGATTCACTTCTTTGGATGGTACGTCCGGCATTATTATCATCTCCCCACTTTTTTCTGAGAAGGAAAACCAAAATGAAAACTTACATTATCGGCAAAAACGACGCGGGACAGCGTTTTGACAAATTCATCGCAAAAACGCTCCCGTCTCTCCCGAAATCACTGATGTATAAATATCTCCGCACGAAACACATCAAGCTGAACGGCAAAAAAGCGGAGATATCCACCCGCCTCAGCGAGGGCGACAAGGTGGATATGTATATCGGCGACGAATTTTTCGCGGAAAAAGAAGAAAAATATTCCTTCCTCGGCGCGGGAAAATCTCTCGATATCCTGTACGAGGATGAAAATATCATGGTACTTGACAAAAAGGTCGGCCTTTTATCCCATCCCGATGAGGGCGAATACGTCGATACGCTCATCACGCGCGTACAGCGCTATCTCTATGAAAAGGGCGAATACGACCCGAAAGATGAAGCAAGTTTCGCCCCCGCGCTCGCGAACCGGATCGACCGCAACACCGGCGGGATCGTATTGGCGGCCAAAAACGCCGAAGCTCTGCGTATTCTCAACGAAAAGATCAAGGAACGGGAGATCAGAAAACTCTATCTCTGCGTGGTCATCGGAAAACCGCCGAAGCAGAGCGATACCCTGCTCGCTTATATGATAAAGGATGAAGCCAAAAACAAAGTAAGCGTTTTCGACGCGCCGGTCGAGGGCGGAAAAAGCATGAAAACACAGTATCGGGTGCTCGCCTCCGCAAAGGGACTCAGTTTATGCGAGATCGATCTTCTCACCGGACGTACGCATCAGATCCGCGCCCACATGGCGCATATCGGCTGTCCTCTTTTAGGCGACGGGAAATACGGTACGAACGCCGCGAACAAAAAATACGGCGGCTATAAAAAACAGTTTCTCTATTCCTACAAAACCGCGTTCGATTTTCCGACCGACGCGGGGCTCCTCAATTATCTCAAAAGCAAAACCTTCGAAGCGCAGGACGTATGGTTCAGAGACGCATTTTTCAACGGGGAACTCTGATTCCCCGTTTATTTTATCATCTCGCCGAATTCTTCCTCCGAAATGACCTGAATGCCCAGCTCATTGGCTTTTCTCAATTTGCTTCCGGCATCCTCGCCCGCAAGCACAATGCTCGTTTTTTTCGATACGGACGAAGAGGTCTTTCCGCCGAAGCTCTCAATGATCGCGCTCGCCTCGTCTCTCGTATAGGCGCTCAACGCCCCCGTAAGCACGAAGGTCATCCCTTTGAATCGCTCGTCCTTTACTTCGGACAGCGATAAGGTGTTCACACCCGCCGCAATAAGCCGGTCGATCAGCGCAAGAGACTTTTCGCGTGAGAAATAATCCGCCACGGACTCCGCCATAATATCGCCGAAACCGTCGATCGCGAGGATATCCTCCGCGGTCGCTTTTTTTACGGCTTCGATATCACGGAAATGCACAGCGAGAAGCTTTGCGGCCTTTTCTCCGATGTGCTGTATCCCGAAGGCGAACAAGAGCTTCGCAAGATCGTTTTTCTTGGAATTTTCAATAGCGTTCAAAAGATTGTCCGCGGATTTTTTGCCCATGCGGTCGAGCTTTTCGATATCCGATGCTTTGAGCGAATAAATATCCGCGGCATCTTTGATAAGCCCTTCGTTTACGAGGACTTCGAGGATGGCATCGCCGAGTCCTTCGATATCCATGGCGTCACGCGAACAGAAATGGATGAGATTTCTCAGAAGCTGCGCGGGACAGTCGGGATTCACGCACCGCAGCGCGGCGGCTCCCTCATCGCGGAACACTTTTTCTCCGCACGAAGGACATACGTCGGGAAGCACGTAGCCGGACGCGAGCCCGTTGTGCTTTTCTACCGACACGACCTCGGGGATCACGTCGCCCGCCTTACGCACGCGGATCGTATCGCCGATACAAAGCTCCTTTGCGGAAATAAAATCCTGATTATGAAGCGTGGCTCTCGACACGGTGGAGCCCGCAAGGAATACGGGATCGAACACGGCGGTAGGCGTGAGCACGCCCGTTCTGCCGACGGATACCTCCACGTCCTTCAACACGGTGAGTTTTTCCTCCGGCGGATATTTATACGCGATCGCCCAACGCGGGAATTTTGCCGTGGAACCGAGACGCTTTCTCATACCGAGGTCGTTCACCTTTATGACCGCACCGTCGATATCGAAAGGAAGCTCGCCTCTTATCGAACCGATACGCTCCAGCTCCGCTTCCGCTTCCTCTATATCCGCACACGGGGTATAAAACGGTACGGTTACAAAGCCGAGCTCACGGAGCAGATCGAGCGACTGCTTATGGCCGGTGATCTCACCGCCCTCGATACGCTGTACGTTGAACACGAAAATATCGAGTCTTCGTTTCGCTGTGACGGACGGATCTTTCTGACGCAGGCTTCCGGCGGCGGCATTGCGGGGATTTTTGAAGGGCACCTCGCCGTTCAGTTCCTGCCGGGCCGTCAATTCACCGAAAACGCTTTTTCTCATATATACTTCGCCTCTTACTTCAATAAAAGGCAAAGCTTTTCTTAATTTCAGCGGTATCGTCTTTACCGTACGAAGATTTTCCGTGATATCCTCGCCGGTATCGCCGT
The DNA here is from genome assembly GCA_045616815.1 of Acutalibacteraceae bacterium. Lineage (GTDB taxonomy): Bacteria > Bacillota > Clostridia > Oscillospirales > Acutalibacteraceae > RUG806. The sequence continues at coordinate 2,905 of JAZLHN010000096.1, read as the reverse complement.
CGCCGCGCGTGGAACCGCGCGTGAACACGCCGTCAACGTATTCGAGCGACACCGAAAGGCCGTCGATCTTCGGTTCTACAACATAGGAAGCATCTTCGAAGCTCTCGCGGACACGGCGATCGAATTCGTCGATCTCCTCAAAGGAAAAGGCATCCTGCAGACTTTCCATACGGACTTCGTGGATAACGGGAGAGAAGGTGTTTTCCGCCATTCCGCCGACTCTGCGCGTCGGAGAATCCTCGCGCGCAAGAGAAGGATATTCCTCTTCGAGTCCTTTCAGTTCTCTCTGGAGCATATCGTATTCGTAATCCGATACGTCGCTTTCATTCTCAACGTAATACCGGTAGCTGTAATAATTCAGTTTTTCGGTGAGCTCGTCTATTTTCTTTTTGACTTCGATAGTATCCATATCGTCTTTTCCTTCTTGCATTACAATAGTTAAAGTGTATCATTTTGCGGTATTAAAGTAAATATATTTTTAAAAATAATACTTGTTATATAGGGGCGATATGTGTTAATATAAAGCGTATAATGAAAAGTGGTGAAGTATATGCTTATTCTCACAAACGAACGCGTCAGGAAAATCGAAGACACCGCCAACGCGCAGGGACTTTCCTATGAAAAAATGATGGAAAAAGCGGGCTGCGGCTGTGCCGATTTTATTCTCAAAAGATATCCCGCCGCGGAAAAAGCAGTCGTGCTCTGCGGCAAAGGGAAAAACGGGGGCGACGGCTTCGTGATCGCACGGCGCCTTTGCGAAGCGGGTAAAAAAGTGACCGTTATTTCTCTTTTCGACGCGCCGTTTGACGCTCTCTCGGAAAAGAACCGGGCAAAACTCCCCCCCAAAGTCAAAGCCATGACGTTCCGCGCAGACTTCGATATGATCGCGCAGGCGATCCATGCTTCCAACGTGATCGTTGACGCGGTGTTCGGCATAGGCTTCAAGGGAGACCTTCCCGCGCATATCATCCCCGTATTCAGAGAGGTAAACGCAGCTTCTGCCGTAAAGATCGCCGTGGACATTCCGAGCGGTCTTTCCGCCGATCAGAAACCCGAAGGTGAAATATTCCGGGCCGAGGTCACATTGTCCATGCTGGCGCTGAAACGCGAACACGTTTTCGCGCCGTACCGCAGATACTGCGGTGAAACGCACGTCATACCGATCGGTTTTTCTCTCGGTGCTCCGCGCGGGGCTTTATCCATGACACTCACCGAAGCTGCAAAGCTTCTTCCCGTCCGACCCGCCGACTCCAACAAAGGCACCTACGGCAAAGCTCTTATCATCGCCGGAAGCCGCAAAATGCCCGGAGCCGCCGTCATAGCGACCCGCGGGGCTCTGAATGCCGGAGCGGGACTCGTTCAGCTCGCATTTCCGGACGACTGCATCATATCGGTCATGACAAAGCTCACAGAATGCATTTTTCTTCCTCTCTCTTCTTCCGAAGACGGCGAGATATCTGCCGCGGATCCTTCGGAACTGCACGAAGCACTGCATAGCTGCTCCGCCGCCGCGATCGGCTGCGGGATGGGCACGGGAAAATGCAGTGAAGAATCCATTCTTTCCGTCGTCCGTTCCGCCGAAAAGCCTATCGCCATCGACGCCGACGGCATAAATATCCTTGCTTCGCATAAAGATATACTGAAGGAAGCGAAAGCCCCGGTGCTGATCACTCCGCACCCCGGGGAAATGGCAAGGCTCACCGGTACCGATATAAAAACCGTGAACGCATCGCGCGAAAGTACGGCGCGGAATTTTGCGGTGAAACATAACGTATACGTTCTTCTGAAAGGGGCCAACACCGTCGTTGCGGCTCCCGACGGCAGACTTTATATCAACTCCACGGGCTCTCCCGCCCTCTCCCGCGGCGGCAGCGGCGACCTGCTCACCGGCATCACGACGGCGTTTCTCGCGCAGGGCATGAAGCCCTTCGAAGCGCTTTGTCTCGCGGCGTTCGTTCACGGTCTTGCCGGAGACATCGCTGAAGCGAAATACTCCTCCTATGCCGCTACGATCGAACGCATCACGGATTGTCTTGCCGACGCTTTCCTGAAAATATCGGAAAGCAAGTGATCTTTTGAAGCGTTTTCTGTGCTTATTATTTCTCTTTTCCGCTCTTACGCTCAATGCGTGTTCGCATCCGCTTTTTGCCGCTCCGCCGGAGCCGGTCAGAGAGTTTACGGCAAACGTAAAAGTGAGCGTTCGGGACAAGACCTTTGAAGGCCGTTTTGAAAGCTTATCCTATGCGGACCTAAGATTCACGCTCACCTCTCCGGATAACGCGAAAGGCACGGAGATAAGGCTCACGCCCGACGGTTATCTGTGCACCGTGGACGGGATGACGGACGTTCTTCCCGCCGAAGACGTTCCGGAAAACGCCTGCGTAAAGCTCCTGCTCGAAGGCGTGCGCGACGCGGTCTTTTTCTCCGGAGAAACGACGGCGAACGCCAACGGAGGCTTTCATTGCGAGCCGGACAGCGGAAAATACAACGCCGTTTTTTCCGGCGATGGCAGTTTAACGCTGCTGTATTCGGAACCGTTCGGTTTTTCGGCAAGCTTTTATGAAGTTTGCCCCCTTTGAAACAAAAAATAATTTTTCATAAAAATAAAGGACTGACAAATTATGGAATGGCAATCATTAAACGTTATCCGCGAAAAGTATCTCAAATTCTTTGAGTCGAAAGACCATCTGCGTCTGGAAAGCTTTTCGCTCATCCCGCAGGGCGATAAGAGCCTGCTGCTCATCAACGCAGGCATGGCCCCCATGAAAAAATATTTCACCGGCGAAGTTACGCCTCCCCACAACCGTGTAACGACCTGTCAGAAGTGCATCCGTACGCCCGATATCGAGCAGGTTGGTCATACCTCCCGCCACGGCACGTTCTTCGAGATGCTCGGCAACTTCTC
>JAZLHN010000095.1:0-8311 GCA_045616815.1 Acutalibacteraceae bacterium | reverse complement strand
TGTACAATGTATTTGTGATATGTTTTTCATTGCAACTAAAATTATATCACAAAAAGAACCGCTTTCCCACTTTTTTCGTGAGATCGCGGTTCGTTTTTTATGGGACTTTTTTTACAGCCTCTTTTTTTGTTTATATTATATTAATTATTATTTAATTGACAAACAAAAAGATGGTGATACAATAGAATGGTTCAATTGTAAACGGAGATATGCGAAATGAAGAGAATCATTCCTCAACCGATCGAAATAAAAGAAAAAAGCGGCACATGTAAAAAGCCGGACACTATCACAACGGTACGCGCGGACGGTCTCGGAGACGAAGCGTATTTCATCACCTCGTCCGAGGACGGCATCGTTATAGGAGCATCCTCCCCCGCCGGAGAATTCTATTCCAAAAAGACTATCGAACAACTCCGTTTGCTTTATCCGAATGAGTTCCCCTGCTTCGAAATAAAAGACGCTCCGTTTTTCGGTTACAGAGGTTTCATGCTCGACAGCGCAAGACATTTTATCCGCGTGGACGAGATCAAAAAAATCGTCGAGATCGCATCCCGCTTCAAATTCAACCGTTTTCACTGGCATTTATCCGACGATCAGGGCTTCCGCATACAGCTCGATTCTTTTCCCGAGCTCGTCGCCAAAGGAAGTGTCCGTCCGGGAGATACGTACCGGAACCTTCCCAAAACAAATGCTCCTTACGGCGGTTTTTATACAAAGGATGAAATTCGTCAGATCGTTGCTTTCTGCAAAGAAAGACATATCGAAGTCATCCCGGAGATCGACATGCCGGGTCACGTGAGCGCTATTCTCTACACCTATCCGCAGTATCATTGCGGACAAAAGCCCGTTGAAATAAAGACCAAAGAAGGCATCTTTGAAGATATCTTCTGCGCGGGAAATGAAGAGACTTATCGCTTTATTTACCGTCTGCTCGATGAGGTCACGGAGCTCTTCCCCGTTGAATATTTCCATATCGGCGGCGACGAAGCTCCGAAGGAGCACTGGAAAAAATGCCCCGATTGTCAGGCAAAAATGAAAGCTCTCGGAATCACCGATGAAAACGATTTTCAGGTTTATTTCGGCAACACGGTGGCGGAATATCTTCGCAAAAAAGGCAAAAAAGCGATCATGTGGAACGATATATTAAAAGGCAAAGGTTTAGATAACGATATCACCGTTCAGCGCTGGATGGACTTAAAAAACCGTTCTACCCCCGAAACGAACGCGGGAAGGGCGACGATCGCCTCGGACTTCCGTCCCTACTACTGCGACTATCCCTATGAAATGTATCCGCTGAAAGACGTTTATTCCTTTGATCCGCTCGGCACGAAAGGGCTTACCGAAGAAGGAAAAAAGAACGTTATCGGCGTGGAGTCTCCCGTGTGGCTGGAATTCATCAACACGGACGAAAGACTGGAATATCTGGTCTTCCCACGTTGGTTCGCGGTCGCCGATACCGCGTGGCACGGTGCGCCGAAAGGAAATTACGAGGATTTCAGGAACAACTGCTCCGCTCTATGTAAGGAACTGCAAAAAGAAAATATCCATGCCGCTCCCGAAAAGGATTGGGATATGAATGCGGCAAAACGCCTCAAAGGCACCGCGGGATTTTTCCTGCCGAAGAAAAAATAAGGAGAACAACGTATGAAGATATCCGAACTGCTGAATAATGACGGACTGTTCATGTCCTTTGAGGTATTTCCTCCGAAAAACGATACCGCGTTCGACAGCGTGAAGGCGGCGACCGAAAATATCGCGAAATTGGCCCCCTCCTTTGTAAGCGTTACCTACGGCGCAGGCGGCGGTACGAGCCGCTATACGCTCGAGATCGCAAAAAATATCAAGGAAACAACGGGCGTTCCCACGCTCGCACATCTGACCTGCGTATCCTCCACGAAAGAGACCGTAAGGGAAATGATCGAATCCATCCACGCAGCGGGGATCGAAAATATCATGGCGCTGCGCGGCGATCTGACACCGGAGCTTGAGAATTCCGACCGTTCCACATGGGATTATCGCCACGCGAGCGATCTTATCGCGGATATCAAAGCGAGCGGCTACGATTTCTGCATCGGCGGCGCGTGCTATCCGGAGATCCATCCCGAAAGCGAAAACCAAACCGAGGATATAAAACATCTGAAAGAAAAGGTGGACGCGGGCTGCAGTTTTCTCACGACACAGATGTTTTTCGACAACAATCTGCTGTACAACTTCCTTTACAAGATCCGCGAAGCGGGCATCACCGTTCCGGTTGTTCCCGGCATCATGCCGATCACCAATGCGGGGCAGGTAGCCAGAGCGATCAAGCTCTCCGGCTCGTTCATGCCCGTTCGATTCAAGAGTCTCGTGGATAAATTCGGCTCCTCTCCCGCCGCGATGAAGCAGGCGGGCATCGCCTACGCGACCGATCAGATCATCGACCTCTACGCCAACGGTATAAAAAACGTTCACGTATACACGATGAACAAACCGGACGTCGCCGCCGCCATACAGGCGAACGTCAGCGCCATCATAGGAAAATAAACCGTTCCGAAAGGATATCCCGGCATGAAAGTGCTTGATTACATAAAAAACAATATCGTTTTTCTCGACGGAGGCATGGGCACGCTTTTGCAGGCGCAGGGCATGCAGCCTTCGGATTCGCCTGCCGACTGGAATCTGTCGCACCCACAGGCGGTGATAAACGCACACAAGGCGTATTACGACGTCGGAAGCAACGTCGTATGCACCAACACGTTTTCGGCAAATCTTCTCAAATACGACGAAGAAAAGCTCACGGCGATCATCCAAGCGGCTTTTGACAATATAAAAAAAGCAAAAGAGAACAGCAGCGGGGCACAGGAGAAATTCATCGCGCTCGATATCGGTTCTCTCGGCATCATGCTGAAACCTTACGGTAATTTTGACTTTGAAGAAGCCGTAAAAATCTTCTCGTTCAACTGCCGCCTTGCCGAAAAACTCGGCGCCGATCTTATTTTCATCGAAACGATGAACGACATCGGTGAAGCGAGAGCGGCTTTGATAGCGGCAAAGGAAAGCACTTCCCTGCCTGTTTTCGTAAGCTGCGCCTACGGAGAAGACGGGAAGCTTCTCACCGGCACCTCCCCACGCGAAGCGGCGCTCATTCTCGAAGGGCTCGGCGCGGACGCGATCGGAGTCAACTGCTCGTTCGGTCCGGACAAGCTTCTGCCTGTCGTTGAAGAATATATAAAATACGCTCACGTTCCTCTTATTTTCAAGCCCAACGCGGGGCTGCCGAAAATAACGGACGGAAAAACGGAATACGATATCACACCGGCGCAATTCGCCGGATTCATAAAGAGTGCAGCCGAAAAAGGCGTCCGGCTCATAGGCGGCTGCTGCGGTACGACGCCAGAGCATATAAAAGAAACAGTCAGCGCGGTGCATGTTCTTTCTCCCGTAAAAACTCATCCCGCAGAAAGCTCCTTTGTCTGCTCTTCCGTGAGCACCGTTTCGTTCGGACGTGCTCCCGTACTCATCGGAGAACGGATCAATCCGACCGGCAGAAAAGCGTTCCGCAAGGCGATCGAAGAAAAAAACTGGTCGCTGATCCTTTCCGAAGCTTCCGCACAGGCGGATAACGGCGCCGATATCCTCGACGTCAACATGGGCGCTCCCGGAACGGATGAAAAAGAAAGCTTCGCTCATATCATTCCCGAGCTGCAAAGCGTATGCACGCTTCCGTTACAGATCGACACCTCCGACACGGGAGCATTGGAAACGGCATTGCGGCTGTATAACGGCAGAGCCGTTGTCAACTCGGTCAACGGCAAAAAGGAGTCCATGGAAAAGGTTTTCCCGCTCGTAAAAAAATACGGCGGCATGGTCGTGGCATTAACGCTCGATGAAAACGGAATTCCCGCGACGGCGGAAGAGCGATTGAATATAGCGGAAAACATCGTAAAAACAGCCGAAAAATACGGTATCAACAAAAACGATCTTCTTTTCGACTCGCTCGTCATGGCGGTCTCAGCGGACGCAAACGCCGCCAAAACGACACTCGAAACGGTGCGGCTCATCAAAGAAAAACTCGGATGTAAAACCGTACTCGGCGTTTCAAACGTTTCCTTCGGCCTTCCGGACAGAGATACGCTCAACAGCGTATTTCTCACCTGTGCATTCGCCAACGGCCTCGACGCGGCGATCGCCAATCCCATGAGCGAGAAGATCATGTGCGTTTACCGTTCGTTCGCTGCATTGGGCGGATTTGACGAAGGCTTTGAAAACTACATAAAGGCAGCTGAGGGGACGGAGATATCCGTCGTTCGGACGGAACAGACCGTCGATCTGAAAACGGCAGTTATTAAAGGTTTTAAGGAAAAAGCCGCCGCGTTGACCGCTCAACTGATAAAAACGCGTACCTCCGCCGATATTGCGGAAAATGAGCTCGTTCCGGCGCTCGATACCGTAGGCAAGGAATACGAAGCGAACAGGATCTATCTTCCGGGACTCCTGATGAGCGCGGAAGCCGCAAAAAGTGCTTTTGAAGAAATAAAAAAAGCAAGTGAAGGGAAAAAGACCTCCAACGGCTGCGCCGTTGTCGTTGCAACGGTGGAGGGCGATATCCACGATATAGGAAAAAACATCGTGAAGCTTCTGCTGGAAAACTACGGCTTCGACGTATACGATCTCGGTATGAACGTTCCCGTGCAGACGGTCGTTGACAAAGCCGTTGAGCTGAACGCGCCCATTGTGGGTTTGAGCGCACTGATGACCACTACCCTGCCCGCGATGGAAAAGACGGTAAAAATGCTACATGAAGCGGCTCCCGCGGCAAAGGTCATCGTCGGGGGCGCGGTACTGACGAAAGAATACGCGCAAAAGATCGGCGCCGACTATTACGCGGGCAACGCGATGGAAACGGTGGAGATCGCAAAGAAAATCTATTCGGAAAACATTCGAGGAAAGGGTGATTTACATTGAACGTGACCTCGTTGAATAAAAAACTCAATCAGAAATACGGCGGCAAAGTCGCCGCAAAGCTTACCGACGACAGCATCATCGTTTTCGGTGAGCTGGACAAATGGGAAGATATCATCGACGCCTGCACCATGTGTGTGGACAAAAAAAGCGGCAGACACGTCGTCAACAACGTTAAGTTGAAAGGTGTGGATATCCCCGCCATGAAGCTTCCGTCCGTTTCGGATACCTCTCTTGACGGAGAAAGACCCGACGTGCTCATCATCGGCGGCGGCATATCCGGAGCAAGCATAGCAAGAGAGCTTTCCAAATGGGATATAGATATCCTGCTTATCGAAAAAGAATGCGATCTCGCGATGCAGGCTTCGGGCAGAAACGACGGCGAGGTGCATCCCGGCGTCGATCTCGGCAAGGGAAGCTTAAAACAGCATTACGTATTGAAAGGCAACGCCATGTACGCCGACGTTTGCAAAGAGCTTGGCGTTCCCTTCAAAAGGAATGGACAGTACGTCGGTTTCACGCAGGGATATCTGAAACCGATCATCCATGTTTACGCCGCGATGCGGAGAAACATCGGCGTAAAGGATACGAAAGTCCTTTCCCGCGCCGAGCTTTTGAAAGCACAGCCGGAGATGGACGAAAACTTCAAATTCGGACTTTATAATTCCACGGCGGGCACGGTGTGCCCCTACGGACTTACGATCGCCTACGCCGAAAACGCCGTGATGAACGGCGCGAAGGTCAGTCTGAACACTGCCGCAACGGAAATGGAAGTCAAAGACGGCAGGATCATTTCCGTTACCACCAACAGAGGTAAGATCTATCCGAAGATCGTTATCAACGCCGCGGGCGTATTCAGCGATAAAATAGCAGAAATGGCGGGCGACGGCTTTTTCTCGATTCATCCGAGAAAAGGTACAAACTCCATTCTCGACAAGAAAGCGGGAAAACTTACGAAAGCGGTCATCTCCATAAAAGAGCTTTCGTTTGAGAAAAGTCACACCAAGGGCGGCGGCATCATCCATACCGTACACGACAATCTGCTCGTCGGTCCCGACGCGGTGGAAACGTATGAGCGCGAGAACACGCAGACAAACGCCGACAGCATAAAAAAGACCTTCGCGAAACAAAAACGAACGATGGCAAAGCTGTCGGAACGCGATATCATCACTTATTTTACGGGTGTGCGCGCTCCTACGTTTGAAGAAGATTTCATCATAGAAAAAGGACATAAAACGCAGAACCTCATCCACTGCGCGGGCATACAGTCCCCCGGTCTCACCACGGCTCCCGCCGTTGCGCTCGACGTGGAAAAAATGTGCGCGGAAATGCTCGGCAGCGTCAAAAAGAAAGCCGATTTCGATCCCGTACGCAAGCCCGTGCCGGTACTCCGGGAAATGAGTATCGAGGACAGGAACGCACTCATAAAGCAGAATCCCGACTACGGCGTCATGATCTGCCGCTGTGAAGAAGTGAGCAAGGGCGAGATCCTCGACGCGCTGAAAAGTCCGATCTGCGTACCCACCGTCGACGGCATCAAAAAGAGAGTCCGTCCCGGCATGGGAAGATGTCAGGGAGGCTTCTGCTCCCCTGCCGTTCAGCAGATCATCGCCGATTTCCTCGGCGTACCCCTCAATGAGGTAAAAAAGACCTCGGAGGAAGCGATCATCACCTACGGAGCAACAAAAGCTCCGGCGAAAAAGGAGGGACACAAGCATGAGAACGTATGATACGGTAGTCATCGGCGGCGGCCCCGCGGGTCTTGCGGCGGCGATAAAAGCCGATGAGAGCGGAGCAAAAACACTGCTCATCGAACGTGAACCGCGTTTAGGCGGCATACTCAAGCAGTGCATCCACGACGGCTTCGGGCTCGTGCGCTTCGGAGAAAAATTATCCGGCCCCGAATACGCCGAACGATTCATCGACACCTTCCGTGATAAAAACATCGACTGCGAGATACTCACTTTCGTTACGGATATAAAGAAAGACGACGGCGGTTTTATTATCACCATCGTCAATACCGCCGGTGTTTCGCAGGTGTTCGGCAAAACGCTCATTCTTGCGACGGGCTGCCGCGAAAGAACGGCAAAGCAAGTCAATATCCACGGTACCCGTCCCGCGGGCGTTTTTACGGCGGGCACAGCACAGCAGTTAGTAAACGTTTACGGGCAGTCCCCCGCGAAAAAATGCGTGATTTTAGGCTCCGGTGATATCGGACTCATCATGGCGCGCCGACTGACGCTTGAGGGCACGAAAGTGCTCGGCGTCTACGAAGCGAAATCCACTCCCTCCGGACTGACGAGGAACATCCATCAGTGCCTGCACGATTACGATATCCCGCTTTATCTCTCGCACACCGTAACGAGAGTATTCGGAGACAAACGCCTTGAAGCGGTGGAGATCAGCAAAGTGGATGAAAAAATGCAGCCGATCGACGGAACACAGGAGATTGTGGAATGCGACGCGCTGATCCTCTCCGTCGGCCTTATCCCCGAAAACGAGTTGGCGGAAAATTTAGACGTAAAGTTAGACGGCAGAACGAAGGGGCCGAAATGCGACGCCTCCCTCATGACGACCGTAGACGGTATTTTTTCCTGCGGAAACGCCTTACACGTAAACGACCTTGTTGACTACGTTTCCGAGAGCGGTGAAACGGCAGGCAAAGCGGCGGCGGAATACACAGGCAAACAGAGAAAATGCGTGGATATAAGCGTCGGAAAAAATCTTCTCTACGCCGTTCCGCAGATGCTCGATCTGAACACCGACAACAAAGACGTGACCGTTTATTTCCGCTCAAAGGACGTTTTCAACGGCGCTTCGCTCAAGCTTCTGATCGACGGAAAAGAAGTATTCTCAAAAAAATACGCATTTCTTCGTCCGCCGGAAATGGAAAGACTGTCTTTTGACTTTTCGGCTTACGGTTTAACGGAAAGCTCAAAAGTTGAATTTTTGATCGAGGAGGCGGCAAAATGAAAGAATTCACCTGTATCGTCTGTCCCCGCGGCTGTACGCTGACCGTAGAGGAGAATAACGGCGAATATACCGTTTCGGGCAACTCCTGCAAACGGGGAAAAGACTTTGCCGTATCCGAAATGACCTGTCCGATGCGCACGATCTGCTCTACCGTATATACCGTTTTTCCCGGCACACCGGTGCTTCCCGTCAGAGTATCGTCGGATATCCCGAAGGACAGGATCCCCGACGTCATGGCTGCGATCAACGATACGCTCGTGGAAGAGCGCATCGGCAGAGGCAAGGCGGTAATAAAAAACGTCTGCGGCCTCGGCGTTGACGTCATAGCAACGAGCAATATTCTCAAAGAAAAAGAATAAATTTATCTTATTTTATCGCAGAAAGAGAGGAATCATTA
>JAZLHN010000094.1:0-4534 GCA_045616815.1 Acutalibacteraceae bacterium | reverse complement strand
ATTCATAATGCATAATGCTGAATTAAGGAAATCGCTCACGCGATTTGAATTATAAATGTTAAGAGGCAATGTTGTAATATAATAAATATGGGAGCTCTTAATATAATTGCGCCGCAGGCCATTCATTATGAATTATGAATTCAGCATTATACATTCTTTTTTTCGCGTTCAAACAACAATTTACCGCTTGATAAAGCGAAGAACAAAAAAATGCCGCCTGTCAGACAAGCGGCAATGTGTGATCAATATCTGTAAATCACTCTTACGGGATGCTTTTTTAAGTCCCGCTTCTTTTTGAGCGTCATGAAGGGGATACCCACGGCGACGGCGGCGGGAGCCAGCACGGACACGGGCAGCGCGAGCAGGGTAACGAACAGCATGAGCAGGTCGCCCGCGCGCGAGGTGAATTCCGGCGTTTCGGTAAACTTGCCGGGGTCGGCGGTGAAATCAAATTCCGCCGCGGAATCGGAATAGCCGTTCTGGAAAAGAAGATCCTCGAAAGCATCGGTCAGCTTGTAGCCCTTGAGCGTTTTGTTCCTCAGATCGACGAAGGGCTGCGCGTCCACGATACTGTCGGCGGCTGCCGCGATATACATCATCAGCCGGTATTCGGGCGTGTCGGGCGTAAACTGTCCGTCGCCGGAAAGAAGATCGAAGATGATGGACGTAAGGAAGTCGAAAAGCTTCGTTTCCTTCATGCGGGCGTATTCCGCGTCGGTGAGCCCCGCTTTTTTGCGGAAGAGAGCGGCGAACGGCTTCATTGTGCCGTTTTCTACGAGCTTTCCGAACGCGGGATTTTTCGTGAGCTTGTTCCAATATTCCTTTCGCATTCCCTCATAGTAATGCTCGCGCAGGCTGTTTTCTTCGATCGAAACGCCCTCGGGAATATTAACGTCGATATTTTCATATTTGATTTTTTTGTTAAGGCCGTCGAGCTCCACGAGCCTGTACACGGGCGGGTAGAAGCGCACCGAGGCGGTGGAGACATGGCACATGGTATGGCCTTTGTCGGACGTAATGAACTGCAGAGCGCTCGCGTGGGTGTGGCCCGTGAAGGCGAGGTCGATCCCCATATCGGCGAGCATGTGTCCCGCGTGGGGCGAACGCAGATTGCGGTTGCCCGTGCCGATGCGGTGCACGGGGCTTGCGGGCACGAACGGATGATGCGAGCAGACGAAAATGTATTTGCCCTCCGCTTTCGCTTCGTCGATCTCTTTTTTCATCCATTTGAGGCAGGTGGGCGTATAGGTGGGGCTGATATCGTGCAGGGCCTCCTCGTTGCGGAAGATATCGTTGAGCATGAGGCAGCGGGTGTTTTCGTCGAGGTCGACGCAGTAGGAAAAGCTCGCGTCGTCGCACGAGCGCGCCTGATCCGGGCCGAATTCGCGGTACAGCTCCCATAATTCCTCGGGAGCAACGCTTTCTTCGAGCTGCGGCGTGCAGTCTTCGATCGGCCAATCTTTACACTCATCCGTAACGTAGTCTTTCCAGTTCACGCCGTTGATATCGAAATACGGCTCGTCCCACGGCGCGGAGGTGAATTTTGCTTTCGTATCGCCGCGCTTTCTCACCCACGCGCGGTGGTGGTGGAAATCGTGGGTCGCGAAAATAACGTACACCTTTTTGCCCTGCGCTTTCAGTTCGCGCAGCAGCTTTATAAAATCCTCGTGGCTTGGGCGGTCGCCGTCGTCGGTGAGATCGCCGGAAATGATGATCGTGTCGGCGTTCTCCGCGGCCTGCCTGAGTGCCTGCTCGGTCACGGCGGGCTGCAGCATGGTCTCGGCGTCGCTTTGGTCGGCGATCATCCGGCGCGAGATATAATGCGTATCGGACATCATAACGAATTTCATGGTTTCATCCCCCTTACTTTGAATAACAGTATACAGAAAATGGACGATAATTTCAACAACTTCACGCAAAAATACGACGTAAGGCTGACCGATCAGCAGGCGGAAGCTGTCCGGAGCACGGACGGCGCCGTTTTGCTGCTCGCCGTACCGGGGAGCGGCAAGACCACCGTGCTCGTCTCCCGCCTCGGCTATATGATATACGAAAAGGGCGTTTCTCCCGAAAATATCCTCACGATGACCTACACCGTGGCGGCGGCGAACGACATGAAGCGCCGCTTTATCTCCTTTTTCGGGGAGGAGTACGCCGAACGCCTTTCGTTCCGCACCATCAACGGCGTGTGTCAGAGCGTTATCAACTACTATTCGAACAATTTGAGCGACCGCGCCCCGTTCCGTCTCGTCACCGATGAAAAACAGCTCGGCGCGCTCATCACGAAGATCTGGCGCGAGCTTCTCGGGGACTATCCCACCGACGGCGATATCAAGGACGTAAAAACGAAGATCACCTACGCGAAAAACAGTATGCTCTCCGAAGAGGAGATAAAAAAGCTCGATACGGCGACCTTGCCGTTTTCGAAAATATATGAGCAGTACAATGCCGCCCTGCGCGCCGAACGCCTCATGGACTACGACGATCAGATGAAATACGCGCTGAATATCCTGAAAGCGTATCCGCAGGTGCTCGGCAGGCTGACCGGACGTTTTCATTATATCTGCGTGGACGAGGCGCAGGACACTTCCAAAATACAGCACGAGATCATAAAGCTGCTCGCCTCGGAACGAGGCAATATTTTCATGGTGGGTGACGAGGATCAGAGCATCTACGGCTTCCGCGCGGCGTATCCGCAGGCGCTCGCCGACTTCAAAAAGACATACAAAAACGCGAAAACGCTTTATATTGAGGAAAATTTCCGTTCCGGTGCGGAGATCGTGAGCCGTGCCGACCGCTTCATCTCTCTCAACAAAAACCGGCACGCAAAACACATGGTCACGTCGAAAAAGGAAGAAGCGGCGGTGAACGAGGTAAAGCTTGCCTCCGTCAAAGCGCAGTATTCCTATCTTCTGAAGGTCGCCGGGGGCTGTACGGAGCAGACCGCGGTGCTCTATAAGGACAACGAAACGGCGATCCCGCTCATTGCCATGCTTCATTCCGAGGGACTCGGTTTCGCCCTGCGCAGCGGCGATTTCGTTTTCTTTTCCAACCGCATCGTAAGGGATATCAGAGATATCATGACCTTCGCCCTCGACGGCGGGCGGTACGATCTTTTTCTCCGCTTCTATATAAAGCTCGGCTTGTACGTGAAAAAGGAGATCGTATCCGCGGCGGCGGACACGGCGGCGAAGACCGGAAAAAATATCCTCGCCGTGCTGCTCGAAGCCGATATCAGCGAATTCATGCGGGGCAAAGTGCGTTCGCTTATTTCGAACTTTGCTTCCCTCGGCAGGGAAACGGCGTCGAAAGCGCTTTTCCGCATAGAGAATCCGATGGGGTATCTGGATTTTCTGAGCGGCAGGGAAACGGATCTCCGCAAGCTCACGATCCTTGAGCTGCTTGCTAAGGACAAAAAGAATATAAGCGATTTTCTCGACAAGCTCGATTATCTGAATGAGCTGATAAAGAACAAACAGAATGCGCCCGGGGAAAAATTCATCCTCTCCACGATCCATTCCTCCAAAGGACTCGAATACGATACCGTTTACTTAGCGGACGTTTACGACGGCATCCTGCCGGAGGATGTTCCCGGAAAAAAGGCTTCCGCGGAGGAAAAGGAAGCCTACGAGGAGGAGCGGCGGCTTTTCTACGTCGCCGCCACCCGTGCGAAAAACAGGCTCATCGTTTTCACCTACGCCGATAAGCTCTGCGGCTTCGCGGAGGATTTTTTCCGCGCGGGGAAGAAAAAGCCGTCTGCCAAAGCCTCTCCCGACGGCCTCGTGCCGATCGAAGCGCCGTGGCGTCCGGAGGCGGGCGAGATCCTGTATCACAAGGTCTACGGCAAGGGCGAAGTCAGTTCGGTATCGTACGACGGGAGCGTCGTCACCGTTTCTTTTGAAACGGGCGAACGCATGCTGCTGACCGACGTTCTTTTATCGAACGGGATCATATTCCGATATGAATAAGGGGAAGAAATGAACACGAACAAACGAGTATTCGAAGAGCTGCCCGTCAATAAAGCGGTGCGTACGATGGCGATCCCCACCGTGGTGGGACAGCTCATCATCCTGATCTACAATATCGCCGACACCTTTTTCATCGGCAGAACGAACGACCCCGCGATGGTGGCCGGCGCGTCGCTCATCCTGCCCGTATTCAACATATCGCTCTCCATCGCGGGCATCGCCGGCGTGGGAGGGGGCGCGCTCATCTCCCGTCTGCTCGGCGAAAAGCGGCCGGACGAGGCGCGCAAAGCCTACAGCTTCAGCATTTACGTGAGCCTTTTCGCGGCGGCGCTGTTTTCGGCGGGCGTATTCGTTTTCATGGATCCACTGCTCTCGGCGCTCGGCGCGGAGGGCGAGGTCTTCGGCTACGCGAAGGACTACGCCTTCTGGGTCATCGTGTGCGGCGGTATCCCTACCGTGCTCTCGAACGTGCTGTCAACGCTTTTAAGGAGCGTGGGGGAATCGAAGCGCTCCGGCTTCGGCATCACACTCGGCGGCGTCGTCAATATTTTCCTCGATCCGCTTTT
>JAZLHN010000093.1:0-12250 GCA_045616815.1 Acutalibacteraceae bacterium | reverse complement strand
TTGCCGAGCTCGAACTTATATGTGGCTTCATGGTTTATTGTGGGAACGGCAAGTCTGCCGAAACGCATATAAACGGGACCGTCGGTCTTTGCCGCGGCAAGCACGGCAAGTCTTGCTTCCACGTCGTCGGCGGGGTTGATGATGGTCATGCCGGGGATGGTACGCATGAGAGCGATATCCTCGCAGCACTGATGGCTCGCGCCGTCTTCACCTACGGAGATACCGGCATGGGTAGCACCGATCTTTACGTTGATATGAGGATACCCAAGTGTATTTCTCACCTGTTCGAAAGCTCTGCCCGCGGCGAACATAGCGAAAGAGCTTGCGAATACCGTGTATCCCGCGGTGGCGAGACCGGCGGCAACACCGATCATATTGCCTTCCGCGATGCCGCAGTCAACAAAGCGGTCGGGGAAAGCTTTTTTGAACATACCGGTCTTGGTGGCCGCAGCGAGGTCGGCGTCAAGCACGATGAGTTTTTCGTCAATTTCAGCAAGCTCACAGAGAGCCTTTCCGTAAGCGTCTCTTGTAGCGGTTTTGATTACGTCTGCCATGATTCTTTCCTCCTTATTCTGCTTCAATAGCGGCGATCTGAGCATCAAGTTCTGCCATTGCCTGCTCATACTGATCCTGTTTGGGAGCCGAGCCGTGCCAGCCGACCTGATCTTCCATATAGGAAACGCCCTTGCCCTTGGTCGTCTTCATGATGATGGCGGTGGGCTTGCCCTTGGTGGCCTTGGCTTCGTTTACGGCATTTTCGATCGCGTCGAAGCAATGACCGTTTATTTCGATCACGTTGAATCCGAAAGCGGCGAACTTTTCGGGGATCGGATAGGGAGAATTGACTTCCTCGATCGTGCCGTCGATCTGCAGATTGTTGTTATCTACGATCACGGTAAGAGTATCAAGCTTTTTGGCGCCCGCGAACATGGCGGCTTCCCATACCTGACCTTCTTCGATCTCGCCGTCCCCGAGGATGATATATACTCTGAAAGCATCATTCTGCAGCTTGGAGGCAAGAGCCATACCCGCCGCGGCGGAAATACCCTGGCCGAGAGAACCGGTGCTCATATCAACGCCGGGAACATGATTCATATTCGGATGTCCCTGCAGATAAGAATCGGACTTTCTGAGGGTTTTCAGGTCTTCCACGGGGAAATATCCTCTGTGGGCGAGAGCCGCGTAAAGAGCGGGAGCCGCATGACCTTTGGAAAGAACGAGACGGTCTCTGTCCGCCTTCTTCGGGTCGGCAGGATCGATATTCATCTCTTTGAAATAAAGATAGGAGAGGATATCGGCGATGGAAAGGGATCCGCCGGGATGTCCGCTCTTGGCATTGTAAGTGCCTTCGATAACGCCTTTTCTGATATTGCAGGCGATCAGTTTCAGTTGTTTTTTCTCTGCATTGTCCATACGGGTAACTCCTTTTTTTATTTTTTAAGTTTTGCGAGAAAGGTTGTGAAATAATCGGGCAGTTCGGAAGAAAATTCCATATACTCGCCCGTGCGGGGATGAATGAACCCGATCACCGCCGCGTGAAGACACTGTCCGGACAGTCCGTGCGTATTGTTCGCACCGCCGTAAACCGTATCTCCCGCCACGGGATGACCGATATATGCCGAATGAACGCGTATCTGGTGCGTTCTGCCGGTTTCCAAAATAAATTTGCAGTAATCAAAGCCGGAAAAGCTGTCGACGACCTCATAGTGCGTTATCGCCTCACGGGCGTTGATCCCGTTTACGGCCTGTTTTTTCCGGTCGGTCTTACTGCGTCCGAGCGGGGCGTTTATCGTACCGGAAACATCCGGCATCCTGCCGATGACCACCGCTCTGTATTCTCTTTTGAAGGAATGTACTTTTATCTGTTCCGCGAGTCCCGCGTGAGCAAAATCGTTTTTCGCAACGATGAGCAATCCGGACGTGTCTTTGTCGATCCGGTGAACGATCCCGGGCCGGATCACGCCGTTTATGCCGGAAAGTCGGCCTCTGCAATGGAACAGCAGAGCGTTCACGAGCGTCCCGTCCGGATTTCCCGGAGCAGGATGCACGACCATACCTTTCGGTTTGTTCACCACTAAAAGATCCTCGTCCTCGTATACGATATCGACCGGGATATCCTGCGGCTCGGCTTTCAGCTCGACGGGATCGGGAACGAATACGCTGATCTCGTCGTTTTCTTTCAGCTTTACGCTCTTGGAAACGGCGGCGCCGTTCAGAATGATGCCGCCCTCTTCGATCAGCTTCTGCACCGTACTTCTCGACAGTTCGGGAAGACAGTCGGCTATGTATTTATCCAGCCGTTTTCCCGCGTCTTCGGCAGCGGCGAGCAATGCTTGCTCAGTCATCGCTCTTTTCCTCCGCTTGTTTTTTGTTCGCCTTCTGCTCTGCGATCATCTCATAGATCAGATAAATGATGAGGGCGAAACACGCGCAGGTAATAAGGCAATCGGCAAAGTTAAATACGGGAAAATCAATAAACAAAGCATGGATATAGTCGATAACGTAGCCTCTGGTAAGCCGGTCGATAAGATTTCCCGCGCCCCCCGCTATGATCAGAGGCAGACATATATGATAGATAACGGGCTTCTCTTTCAGGAAAAACATGATGACGGCCGCTGCCAAAAGAGCTGCGCCGGTGACCGCCGATAAAACCGAAGTGGAAGAAGAAAACATACTGAATGCCGCACCGGTGTTTTCGGCATAGGTAAGGCCGAGAAAGCCTTTTATTAAAACGACCGTACCTTTTCCGCAAAGAGAATCATATACGACTTTTTTTATTGCATGATCGATCAGGATAAGCACGGCAACGGATATAATCTGCACCGAAAACCTGACCGGTCTTTTCTTGAAAACGTTCACACACAACCTCCGACGCTATCACTTCTTACGCTTTTTGCCGAAAATAGACTTTTTTTCTTTGACCGGAACTTCTGTATGAGGACGGGCTGTGGGTACGTTTTCAAAAACGCTGAAATCAATATCAAAGCTGTCGCCCTCTTCGGGAACGTCAACGGAAACACTTCCGCCGTCCGCAAGAGTATCGTCAACGATTTCTTTTTCCTCATCTTCAAAAGATACCTTTTTCGGCTCACCCGCACGGATCGAGGCGATATTTTCGGCAATGCTCTTCTGCACGTCGTTCATGAAATCGTCCTCTTCGTCTAATGATTCATACTCCTCTACGAAATCGGACATATCGACTTCGGTTTCACTCGCGGTATCCTCTTCCGGACGCTCTTCGCTCTTCTCTTCGACGGCCGCTTCCGCAGTTTCATCCGTTACGGGCTCTGTCTCCGCACCGGCTTTCTCATCCGGCGTCTCATTGGTATCGGAGATCTCCTCGAAAGCATCTTCCTCGTCGTCTGTCGTCTCTGCAAAGGCTTCGGTCTTATTATCTTCTTCGGTTTCGGCAGACGCGATATCCTCAAAATCATCTTCGGAATCGTTTGCGTCTTCCGATGCACTCTCCGCGGAGGAATAGATCATTTCGGCAAGCTTGCTCTTTATTCCGTCCTCAACGGCTTCATCATCCGACGCATCTTCACGGAACAAATCATCGAAGTTCTCAAAATCATCGGTATCGTCTTCTTCGAAATCATAAACGATCTTTGCTTCGCTCTTATTTTCAAGCTCTGCAGCCGCTGCAGAGATTTCTTCTCCGGCATTTTCTTCGGGAAGAATTTCTTCAAAGTCTGTTTCCGTTTCATCCCATTCGTTTTCAGCCGCCGGGGATGCTGCATCTATTTTTGTTTCGGCGTAAGCCTCTTCCGCTTTTATAAAGCCGTCTTCTTCGCCGCCGAGCTCATCTGCAGTCCTTGTTTCCTGTTCAGCAACAGCCTCTTTCACAGCCGGGATAATGCTTTCGACGTCTCCGAGATCAACGCCGAGTTTTTCAGCATTGAGTCGGACGTTTTCCATGGCTTCCAGCATTTCGGAAGGATCGGCAACGGAACTGTTTTCGGAGGAGAGGAAATCGACCGAACGTCCGGCAATGGAATCAACGGCTTCGGCCGCATCATCGACCATACCGCCTACCTGTGCCATGACCTTATCTCTTTCGGATACGGGGTCTGTGACGTTCAGTTCGGCAATTTCAAAAGATGCATCAAACATTGCGTTTTCCTCATCGGAAAGTCCCGTTCCCGCACCGGCGTTTTCCTTGTCGGAATGTGCTATTACTTTATCCCCGAGCGAACTGCACTGTTCCACGTAAAGCTCCGGGTTGAAATCACCGACGGTCTTTTCCGCTTCCGATTTTTCGGCATAGTCGGCAGCAACCGCCGCTGCCGCCTTTGCGGCGGGAATATCCGATACCGAGAGCGCTTCGATCTCTTTCGGATATACATCGCGGACTGCTTCGAGCCCAAACTCACCGAGGACCTTCAGCGCATCTGCGTCATCAACGATCTCGCCGGCCGATACACTCATTTTATCGCATTCCGCTTTTGCTGCGATCAAAAGCGTGGCGGCTTTTTTACGGGCATTCGCCAGGATCTCTTCCGCGTTTTTATCCGCGTTTGCCGTGATTTCTCTCGCTTCGGTGATCGCTCTTTCGATCAGAGAATCTATATCAGCCAAAGCCGCATTCGCTTTATTCTCCGCTTCGCTGGTCATCTTAAAGGCGTTTTCACGGGCGGTCGCGTACATTTCTTCCGCTTTTTCTTTGGCGTTAACAAGCACACCGGCAGCATCACGTTCCATTTCCGAGCGAAGCACGGCGCATTCGTCCAACGTTGTCTGATATTCGTTTTCCGCTTTCCCCCTGAGTTCCGAAACGGCGCTTTCCGCCTTTGCGCGCGCCTCTTCCAAACGCATGAAGGAATTCTTATTGGTCACTTCGGTTATTTCGGCCGCCTGCGCTTTTGCCACATTCAAAAGAGAAGAAGCTTCCTGCTCGGCGAGCTCCATGATCTGAGCGGCTTTGAGTTTTGCGGTCTCCAGCATCTCATAAGCTCTCTGTTCCGCGTCGGCAAGCTGCGCGTTTGCTTTTACGTCGGTCTGTGAAGAAAGAGAGGACGTATAGTTTTCCGTCGTATTTTTGAGAGCAACAGCGTTTTCCATCGCTTCTTTCAGCGCGGAAGACGCTTTTTCCTTGGCCTCGTTGAGAATACTGTCGGCTTCGTTGTTCGCCTGAGAAATAATGATCTGTGTACGTTCGTTCACTTCGGCAGTGTCGGTCTGAGCTTTCAGAATGATGGCTTCCGCCTGCGCATTCGCTTCATCGACAACGAGTTTTATCTGTTCGTTTACTTCATCTGCCTGTTTCATGGTATCCGCCATGAGATCCTGTGCTTTCTGCTGCGCTATTTCAAACGCTTCGTTCGCCTTCTCTTCCGCATTCGCCTGAGCGTTTTCGATGATCGCGTCCGCCGCCGTCTGTGCATCGGCAAGCAGCTGATTCGCACGGTTCTGTGCATCCTCAAGGATCGCAGCCGCCTTTTCATCACAATCCGCGATAAGATCGTTAACACTCTTTTCCGTTTCGGACGTAACAGCAGAGGCAGACTCCCGCGCGGCATTCAGATAACCGTCGGCAAGCACCTTGGCGGAGGAAATGATACTTGTGTATTCAGCTTCCGCCGCCGCGTTGATCTTGGCAGCTTTCATATTCGCCGCTTCGATCACGCCGTCTCCTCTCGCAATGACCTCATCCACTCGGTCGTTTGCGTCGGCGATGATCTCATCGGCGCGTCCCTGAGCGGTAGCGACGATAAGATCGGCGCTTTTCTGAGCGTTCAGCAATACGTCACGAAGGACGTTTTCATCTTTTCTGTATTCATCGAGCTTCGCCGCAAGAATACTTAGTTTTCGGATAAGATTTCCGTTTTCCGCAAATATTTCACTATAGTCGGTCGTGATCTGAGAAAGCAGGGTATTGATTTCTTCCGTTGAATAACAACCGTTTTCATCCGTCCGGAGATTCAACTGTTTAAGCTGAGCGGGAGTGAGCATAAACATCTGTCCTTTCAAATTTGGATTTTGGAAAAATTCGGATAAGAGTAAAAAACCGTATTATATCAGACGAAAAACATACCGTTGTTTTCCAGTTCGTCAAGCAGATCTCCCATAACGTCAACATTATAAGGCGTGATGATATAGGTATTGTTCGCTATCTTCTTGAGCTTGCCGTCGTTGGCATACGCAACACCGGAAAGGAAGCATATAAGCTTACCGGCCTCGTCCTTTGCCGTAGCTTCAAGGTTGAGTACGACCGTTCTTTTTTCCCGAAGCTCGTCCGCGATGGATGCGGCTTCATCAAAACGTTCGGGTTTGCGGAGAACTACCTGTAATTTTGCCGTGGTGTGTATGTCCACGACCTTTGCATTGGAGTCGTTGCCTCTGGATGCAGGACGCCTCTCGGTGCGTACCGGACTCTGAGGACGCGAAACGGGCACGGGAGATTCTTCCTCATATACGTCCATATCGTCGTTGTCGGCATCGTCAAAATACTCGTTGTCGATATTCAGCATCTGCTTGAATTTGTCGCCTAATTTCATTATTTTCTTCCTTTCCAAAATATATATAGAATATATTATACCTTAATTAATATCTTCTCGCTCCGAAAAGAGCACTGCCCACTCTGACCAGAGTGGCGCCCTCAAGGATAGCGGGAACGTAATCCGAAGACATTCCGAGTGACAGAACGTCCGGAACGGTATCGGTCCTTATACGGCTTTTCAATTCTTCCGAAAGGCAGCGCATTTTTTCAAAATACCGCCTTACCTGCGTTTCGTTCTCGCATATCGGAGGTACCGCCATAAGACCCCGTATACGCAGATTCGGTTTTTCGGATATTTCCGCCGCCTTCTCCAGTACCTCGTCGTACGGCAGTCCGGTTTTGGATATCTCACTGCCGATATTTACCTCTAACAGCACGTCCATGATGAGTCCGGCGTTTCCTGCCCGAAGAGATATTTCGTCGGCAAGAGACACGCTGTCGAGCGACTGGATCATCGAGACCTCGCCGATGATCTTACGCACCTTGTTCGACTGAAGATGGCCGATGATATGCTTTTCAACGTCCGACGACTCTAAATATTCGAGCTTGGATAAAAGCTCCTGCACCTTATTTTCGCCGATCAACCCTATACCGAGCGAAAGAGCGTGATTTATAAGAGCGGGCTGAACGGTTTTCGTTACCGCCATAAACGTTACGTCCTCCGGACGTCTTCCGCTTTTCACGGCGGCTTCAGCTATGTTATCCGTTATCCGTTTGTAATTTTCATCGATAACGGCAAATTCTTCGTCAAATGATGATTTTTCCGTCGTCATTGTCAACACCTTCTATTATGACCTCATCGTACAGTTTCAGATAGCCGTCTTCATTGCTTGCTTCGGCAAGAATGATATTGTCATCCGAATAGACGATATTTATTTTGCGGAATCTTATCATATTCCCGAGTTGGATATATACTCCGACTTCTCCGTCAACCGTTCTTACTGCCGTCTTATCGATGGGATAGCCTTTGTATTCCTCAACGCGTATTTTGATCTGTGAAAAACGGAGAGCCGCGAAATCGGCGTTCATAACATTGGATGTAAAAACGAGTGCGGCTTTGGAATCCGCTCCGATGTTTTTGGCTTTGATCTGCATGGAAATGACCTCACCGCCGAGTTCGTCCACGGCGATCTTTACTCTGTCGCCTACTTCCAGCATATCAACGGAGGCTTCGTCGGCAACACATACGAGATACCAGTTGAATTCGGTGATCAGTTTACCGACGTTTGCGGAGGGAGCAGAAGGCACCGCATTGAGCAACCCTTCGATATCCGTGCTCGTGAGAGAGGCAACATCCGACATATCGTAAATATCCTCGTATCCGTCGGTCGAGTTGACGTAATAACCGGCAGCAGGCGCCGTGACGGAAGAATAGGAAGTTACCGCACCGTTGATCTCCGACATACGTGAATTCAGTTCAAAAAGCTTTGCGCTGACGTCAACAGTGCCGCCGACGGCGATCTGCTTTTTGGTCACACTTTCACTGAAATCCCTTACAGCATCGGAAAGACCTGAAAGCCTGCCCTCGGAGATCCGATTCTGCAGATCAAGCAGACGGTTCATCACGTTATTGTTATAAGTATCTATACCTGCCACAAGATTGCCCGAGGAAAGAGCGGCGATCTCTTCATAATACCGTATCTCATCTTCAAGCTGCGCATAGGAAGAAAAGTTCTGCGCATCCGCAGGTGAAGTAAAAATACGAGCTACCGTATCGTTTACGGCGACCTTGCTTCCGTTGTCGACCAACGGAACAACGGTACCGGATGCCGTTTGAGCAAGCGGAGTTTCGGTACGGAGAACTACGGCATCGGCGGTCACGGTACGGTATATCGTGGAGCTGAGAGCCGTTTCGGTCGGCAGTTCTTTTTTTGTTTTCGTATAAGCAACGATCTGATAGCCCGCGATAACAAGCAGCAGCACGATGAGAAGCGCCGATAAGACCGCCTTGAGCACGGGAGAACGGAATTCAAAATCAATATTCGTATTTATATGGCGTCGGCTTTTCTTTGTTTCGGCGGCCATTCTTCTTCACTCCTTTGCGATAAAACCTGCGGCGATCAGCATATCAGCCGCCGCGTCTGCCGGCGTCTTCCCTTCCGGAAGCTCATCGGCATATATACGATGGATGTTTTCATTTCTTCTGAACCACGTGAGCTGACGTTTCGCATAGCGTCTTGTGGCTCTTTTGAGATTTTCTGCGGCCTCTTCAAGGGTTATTTCTCTCTTGAAATATCCCGCAAGCTCTTTATATCCGATCGCCTGCGACGCCGTGCATTTTTTATCGAGCGCGTAATATCCGCGCGCCTCTTCGACCAAACCGTCTTCCAACATCCGGTCCACGCGCTTATCTATGCGCGCGTAAAGATTTTCTCTGTTTTTATATTCGATACTGATATAAAAGGGAAGGTACGGAGATTCGTTCGCTACCGCGCGCGCTCTGCGCACGGAAGGCTTTTCCCCCGTGAGATAATACGTTTCGAGTGCACGGATGATCCTGCCCTCATTGTGGATATGAAGAGAAGCAGCGTATTCCGGGTCAATTTCGGCAAGCTCCTCATATATCGTTTCGATCCCGTTTTCGTCCCTGCGTTTTTCAAGCATTTTCCGGATTCCGGAATTGTCCGGCTCGTCCTCATACGTCATATTCCCGAGCAGCGAGTCGATATAAAGCCCCGTGCCTCCGCAAACGACCGGAAGCTTTCCGCGCGAATAGATATCCTCTATCGCGTCTCCTGCCTGGCGGACGAAAGAAGCCACACTGTATTTTTCATCTACGGGAAGAAAATCTATAAGATGATGTTTTACACCCTGCATCTCTTCCGGGGTGGGTTTTGCCGTTGCAATGCACATCCCTTTGTATATCTGCATGGAATCGGCGGATACGACCTCGCCGTCAAAGCGTTTCGCCGTTTCGACCGCAAGCGACGTTTTTCCGGAAGCGGTGGCGCCGACCACGGCGATAACGGGGATCTTCTGCATTGTCTTTCCTTTCTCAGCCTAACCTGCCGAATTGTTTTTCTATTTCATGTTTTGAAAGCTCATACATAACGGGTCTGCCGTGCGGACAGTATTTTATGCTGTCGTCGGCAAGAAGCTTTTCAACGAAGCTTTCCGTCTCTTCGGGCTTCAGTTCGTCGCCCGCCTTTATCGCGGCCCTGCACGCGGTGGAATGATACAGCCAATCGAGCTTTTCCGGGACGGGACGCAGGCTTCCTTTGAGAAGCTTGCCCGCCATTTCGTTGACGATCAGGGAAATATCCGCCTCGGTGAGCTCTACGGGACATTCTCTGACGATCACGGTATTCGTGCCGAAATCCTCAACACAGAATCCCGCTTTTTCAAAAATACCGACGTTTTCCATGACCGCCGCGTATTCTTTGGGGGAGAGCGTAACGGACACCGGCATGAGAAGGAGCTGGGAGCCCTTGGAGCTGATATCCGCCGTGATCGAATTAAAGATCATCCGCTCGTGCGCGGCATGTTTATCTATAATGAGAAGCTTTGCGCCTCTCTCAACGATTATATACGTTTTGAACGCCTCACCGACGATGCGGAAGGCCTCTTCGTTTTCATTTTTTATTTCGGAACCGAAGTTTTTCTTTTCCGGAGAAACGGTTTCGGGAACTTCGAACGCACGAAACGGTTTTTCGGGGGCCGGCGTTTTCTCGGGCTCGTCCTCGGCCGTAATATCTATATCCGCACGTTTATTCGTCGTCATCCACGGAACGTTGTAGCCCGTAGACTTTTCTTCGGTCGTTTTCGGCGCAGGCGGAACGTATTCCGAGGTACGGTCGTGCAGTACGAAAGAAAACTTTTCTTCCGTTTTCGGCAAATCCGCTTTTTTTTCAACGGACGAAGCCGGCAGAGGCACATCGTCGAGCGCGCGCCATGCGGAAAACGTTTTTTTCTCCGCGGGCTTTTCTTCGGGCTTGTCCGGCGCGTTCTTTATCGTTTCGGATAATTTCATCTGCGTGCCGTTGTCCACCGCTTTCGAGGTAATGTCCCGCCGCGGCGGAAGACTGACCTCCGGGCGCACCGTGTCTCCTCGGGCGAGGGCGCTTTTCGCGGCGTAAAACACCGATTCGAAAAGCTTGGATTCTTCCGAAAAACGTATTTCCGTTTTGGCGGGGTGGACGTTCACGTCCGTTCTTTCGACGGGAATGGTGAGCGAGAGGAAGCACATTGGGAACTTGCCCACCATGATGCTGTTTTTATAAGCTTCGTCCAAGGCGGGCACAGCCGCAGGAACACGCACGCTGCGTCCGTTGACAAAGAAAAACTGCATATTGCGGTTCGGTCGGTTGTTGAGCGGTCTTGAAATAAAACCGTGTATCCTGACTCTCTCGTCCTCGTAATCGCATTTTATCAGCGACTCGGCGATTTCCTTGCCGAACACGGCGTACACGGCGGAATACAGATCGCCGCCGCCAGGCGTGGAAAGGACTTTTTTACCGTCGCGGATAAGCGTAAACCGGATATCGGGATGGCCGAGCGCTTCTTTGGTAACGGCATCGGAAACGTAAGTCCCCTCCGTTACGTCCCTGCGCAGGAATTTCATACGCGCCGGTGTATTGAAAAACAGGTCTCTTACGATGATGGTGGTACCGGTGGGACAGCCGGCGTCATCTAAAGAGATCTCCTCTCCGCCCTCGATCGAAAAACCCGTGCCGACCTCTTCGGCTTCGGTTTTCGTGAGCATGGAAAGGCGGGATACGGCGGCCACCGAGGGAAGGGCCTCGCCGCGGAACCCGAGCGTGAAGATCGAATCCAGATCGGACGCGTCTTTTATCTTGCTCGTGGCGTGGCTGATAAAGGCGGTACGAACGTCCTCGCGCGCGATACCGCAGCCGTTGTCGGTGACGCGGATGTATTTGATGCCGCCGTTCTTTATCTCGACGGTGATCGTATCCGCGCCGGCGTCTATTGAATTTTCGATCAGCTCTTTCACGACGGACATGGGCCTTTCGACCACTTCGCCCGCGGCGATGAGCTCCGCCACAGACTTCGGCAGAACGTTTATCTTTGCCATTGTATCTCCGTTTTATCAGATTAATTTGTTTTTGAGTTCATATAGCTTTGTAAGGGCTTCTATAGGGGTCAGCGTATTGACGTCGAGCTCTTTCAGTTCGTCAACGACGGCGTTGTTGGCGTTGGCGAAAAGTCCGAGCTGCATACCGTCGTCGTCCGGGATATCCCGCTGCACGTTCCCGGCAAGAGATTTAGGAACGGCGATCTCGCCGTTTTCCTCCATGCCCTTCAAGATCACTTTGGCGCGGTTCACGACGCTCTGCGGAACGCCGGAGAGCTTGGCGACCTCGATGCCGTAGCTTCCGTCGGCGGCTCCCCTTACGATACGGCGTAAAAACGTTATATCGTCGCCGCGCTTTTTCACGGTGGTGTTATAATTCTTCACGCCCTCGATCTCCCCTTCGAGGGAAGTGAGCTCGTGGTAATGGGTCGCGAAAAGGGTCTTCGCGCCGATCTTCTTTTTATCGGTAACGTATTCGAGAACGGCGCGGGCGATGCTCATACCGTCGAAGGTCGAAGTGCCTCTGCCGATCTCATCCAATATGATAAGACTGTTTTTGGTCGCGTTGCTGAGGATCGCGGATACCTCGCTCATTTCCGTCATGAACGTGGATTGTCCGCCCACAAGATCGTCGGACGCGCCGACGCGGGTGAAGATGCTGTCCACGATCCCGACGGAAGCGCTGCGCGCGGGAACGAAGCTGCCCATCTGCGCCATCA
>JAZLHN010000092.1:0-63018 GCA_045616815.1 Acutalibacteraceae bacterium | reverse complement strand
AACGGCGGCGCGGGCATCGGCGGCGGATTTCAGGGCGGCTGCGGAAACGTCGTCATAAACGGCGGCAGCGTTACGGCCGTCGGCGGAGATAGCTTCGGCGGTGCCGGTATCGGCAGGGGCCCCGTAGCGGAGGGCATCAGCGGCGAGATCACGATCAACGGCGGTACCGTTACGGCGACCGGTGGAAGCTATGGCGGCGCGGGCATCGGCGGGGGATACGGCGACGGATGCAAAAAGATCACGATCAACGGCGGCACCGTTACGGCGACCGGCGGAAGCTACGGCGGCGCGGGTATCGGAAAAGGCTTCACTGCCGAAAACGGCGAAGAGAACGGCACGATCCTTATCACCGGCGGTACGGTAACGGCGACCGGCGGCCTGCACTCGGCAGGTATCGGCGGCGGTAATAATTACAACGACGAGCCGGGCTTCAAAGTAGATACCATCACGATCACCGGCGGTGATATCACAGCCACGGGAAACGACGCGGCAGCCATCGGCGGCGGGCACAACTGCCCGGATCACGGTACGATGGTCATCGGCGATGACCTTGAGATCCTCGCGGGCAATTCCGCCCAGGACGCTTACTATCATGAGCACGAGCTTTATCTTCTGAAGCGCGCCCCCTTCGCGGAGGTACACGCACTTCCCGCCTATACCGTCAAGCACCTGCTGCAGAAAGCGGACGGCACGGGATACGAAGCGGCGGAGACCGAAACGCTGTACGCCCATACCGATGATTGTACAAGGGCGGCTTTCAAGGACTACGACGGCTTTATCCCGTTGAGCTTTGCGCAGCAGACGGTAAAAAAAGACGGCACGACGGTCGTGGAGATCTATTACGACAGAGTTCCCGCTCCCGTACACGAGCATACGTTCTCGACCGAATGGAGCGGCAGCGAAACGGCGCACTGGCACGCCTCCCTCTGCTCTCACTCCGTGGTCGCCGACCTCGGCGAACATACCTTTGACGGCGGCGTAAAAGCAGCCGATAAAACCGTTTTTACCTGCACCGTCTGCGGTTATGAAAAAATCGAGACCGAGGACGAGACCGCAAAGCGGCTCACCGAGGCATTAGCGGCGCTGGCAGACCTTGAAAAACAGCTCGCTGCCAAGGAAGCGGAGCTTAATAAGCTGACCGGCGAAGCGGACGCGAAGGACGCGGAGATCACGGCGCTGAATGCGGAGATCGAAAGCCTCAACTTACAGCTTGACGCGGCTGAAAAGGAGATCGAGCGGCTCAAAGCGCAGAGCGGAGACCCCGGCACGGGAGAAAACGACGTTTGCTCCAAGTGCGGTAAAGTCCACGCGGATGACTTCATCGGCAAAATAACGTGCTTCTTCTACAGATTGGTAAGCTTCTTCCAAAATCTGTTCAAATAAAAAATTACGGCATAAAGAATTTGCGGCGGAGGGTAAAACCTCCGCCGCTTTGCGTATGTACGTTTTTTAATTGTTCAGATGTGCAAAGAATATCCGTACCGCCCGGCCTCGATCCGGATTCAGCACGTGGGTCCGGAGGATGCCGACCATCCGACGAAGCCGTTGGCGAGCACCGTGAATATGTGCCTGAAAAACGCAACGATCTTTTGCAGGAAATTCAGTTCTTCCCGCGCGGGCTCGGTATCGAACGCGATATAGACCGGGGAGGGGGAGGCGGTGATACGCTTTACCCCGCCCTGTACGTTCTCCTCGAGTACGCTGCCCTGCATATCGTAAACGGTGATCTGCGCGTCGGGGAGGGTGATCTCCAACTCCATCGGCGATTCCGCCCACACGACGTATACGGTCTTGCCGCTTTGCTCATACGCCGCGACGTACGCGGACTTCTGATAAAACAGACCGTATCTCGTCTGCTCTAAAGACGTGAGTTTTTTGTCCGCCGTCATGGCGTTGAACGTTTTAACGGCGTCGGCCGATATCTTCGGCGTAAAGTCGTTTTTGTAAAGCCCGAGGGAATTTTCGTACTCCTGCGTGCTTATATTGTCCGACGTGATGCTGCTGTCCTGCAGCTCGTAGGTGAAGTACTGTCCTTCTATGCCGTTATCGAGCAGGAATCCGTCGTATAAAACGGCGTTGCGCACGATGTACTGTGCCTGCGTCAGCTCATCCACGTTGCTGATCGCCCAGCCGGTCTCCGTAAGCCAGACGGGCATTTTGTCATAACCGTATTTTATTAGCACTTTTCTGTATTTATCCAGACGCTCTCTCGCCAGCTTTTCGGGAGCGTTTTTCGATAGGTAATAGTGTACGGACATACCGTCCATATACTCCCCCGCGCCGGCTTTGAGCATAGCGTCGATAAATTCCGTATATAATGCGATGGAACCGCCCAGCACGGTAACGTCGGGGTCATTTTGTTTTATGGTCGTATACGCCGCTTTCAGCAGCTCGGCATAATCCGCGCCGGTCGCATCGTTGGTATTAAAGCCCTTGATATCGGGCTCGTTCCATATTTCATAGGCCTCGACCTTGCCCGCCAGTGCCTTGGAAACGAAATCCACGTAGCGGATATAGGCGTCGAAGTATTCGTCGTCCGCGGTCGTTGCGGGATCGCCGTCACGAATGGGCATAACGCAGTCCATGAAACCTCCGGCGTCGAGATCGGCTTGTGATGCCTTACCGAAATCATAGATCGGGTTCCCGTAGCTCAGCACCACGAGGGATTTGACGCCGTTTTCGGCTGCCGGATCGATCCAGCTCGCGCGTTCGGGCAGAGAGAGCTGCCCTTTCACGGGCTCCACCGTCCACCAGTGCACCTCGTCGCGCACGATGGGAAGTTCAGCGTCAACGGCCGCCGCACAGGTCAGCTTTTGATCGCGGCCCTGCGCCATGTGGGTGCAGGCGCCGATGCCTTCGGCCTGTACCGATACTGAAAAAACAGAAACCATAAAAAGGGATGCTAAAAAAAATGACAGTATTTTTTGCACTTTCATAAAATCACCTCAAAAACAGTGTACCATGTCAGGTCAATAAAAACAACTGTCTTTATGCAAAAGAGGGGCTGTAAAAAACGAAAGTTTTTTTTACATCCCCCTCATGAATTTCAGTGTTTTATTTCAGAATGATATCTCTGCTTTCGGCCAGGTTTTCCATGCCGTAAACAAAAAGGATCTGATCGAAGGCTTCCGCGCTTACAAGCTGAGAAACGGGTTTTTTGTAGTAACGGAGGTCGATCATGACGATCTCGCCGTAGTTCTCAGCGAGAAACGGCGCGAGACAATGGGCGAACGAATCCTTGACCACAAGCAGTTTTCCGCCCGCGTTTCCCGTCTTTATCCTGACGAAGGGGTGATTGCCGTCAAGGAAAACGGTATATTTGTCGCTCCCCGAAAGGTTGGCGTCGAAAAACATATTTCCGCTTTTTTCGGTTTCGCCGTCCTCGATCACAACGTCCGCCGCGCCGTCCGTTTTTTTGCTGCGAAGGATCTCCATCGTGTCGGGCTTCGTCAGCGTATAAAGCGACGTCGAATAGGACGTTCCGTAAAAATCTCCGGCGTCCTGAACGGAAAAATCGTTTTCTGCCGCCGCCGTCAGTTCCAATGCTCTGCAGATCTCTGTGTAGCCGACATAAGCCCCGGCGCAGGTCCAGTGGTGGTCCGTTTTATAAAAAACCTGCTTTTCGTCTTTCCGTGCTTTCAGTGCCTCGGAGAGATCGATGACCTGTACGCTGCCTTCGCACTGTGCGGATAGTTTTGCAAGGTATTCGTCGTCGAGGTAGGCGAGCGCGTTTTTCGGCAGCTTTTCGCCGTAAACGTAGCCTTTTTCGGGCACCGCGGCGATTGCCGTCGGGACGTCCGTGCTTTTCGCAAACGCCGTGATGCGTCTTACGTTCGTATCGAAACGGTTCTCCCGGTCGAACGGTTTTTCTATGAGCCACCCGTCGGAGCCGAGATACACGCCGTTCGAGCCGTTGTTCCCTTTGATGAGCTCAAAATAGGAATTCAGACTTACCAATACGTTCCGGAACGGCGCGTGGTCGGAGAGATATTCCTCGAAGCCCGCCGTGAATTTCCCCGATACGAGCGAGGAAAAGCTGAATTCCGGAAACTCGGCAAGGTACCGTTTTTCGGTTTCGGAAAAGCTTTTTTTCGGCGTGAAAACGTAAAGCACCGCGGCCGCGGAGATAAAAACGATAAATACGGCGGCTATTAACTTGGATCTCGTTTTATTTTTCATATCAGAATTTGAAGTAAAGGAAAGGATTGTAGCTGTCGCCGACGAGCGCTGCGGTCGACAAAACAAGGATCACCGCGATCGCGATCATCTCCGCGGCTATAAAGCCTTTTCTTTCATGAAGCTTCCTGTATACTTTTCTTATGAGCGGCGTCGAAGCGATGCACCCCGCGGCAAGCAGCCATACCGAACCCCTTACGACGCTGAGCGCATCGGCGGAAATAAAACCACCGACGAACAGCCTCGGAATGAAGCGGAGCATGGCGGGAAGTCCGCCTACGTCGTCCGAGAAATAAAAAACGACCCAGCCGAAAGCGATAAAAAACAGCGAATAAATATGGGAAACAACGCCCGGGAGCTTATCGAGCACCTTGAGCAGGAACAGTTTTTCGATTATGAGCAGGAGCCCGAAATAAAGCCCCCACAACACGAAATTCCAGCTCGCGCCGTGCCACAGCCCCGTGAGCAGCCACACGATCAGAAGATTCAGAAGCGTCCTCGCTTTGCCGCGGCGATTGCCGCCGAGCGGGATATAAAGGTATTCCTTGAACCACGTGCCGAGGGAGATATGCCATCTGCGCCAGAATTCCGTGATGCTCTTTGAAATATACGGATAATTGAAATTTTCAAGGAATTCAAAACCGAACATATTGCCGAGACCGCGCGCCATATCCGAATAGCCGCTGAAATCGAAATAGATCTGGAAGGAGAACGCGATCACACCGATCCACGCGCTTACCGCGCCGCCGTCCGGTGTTTCACGGAGCGTATCCCACAGCGAGCCCATGGGATTCGCCAGCAATACTTTTTTTGCAAGCCCGAGGATGAACAGTCTTACGCCGCGCGCAAACCGTTCGGCGTCTTCCCGACGGCTTCCGAGCTGCACGTCCACGTCCCGGTACCGCACGATCGGCCCCGCGATCAGCTGCGGGAAGAGCGACACGTAAGTGCCGAAGGCTACGATATTTTTCTGCGCCTTCGTATCTTCGCGGTACACGTCGATGGTGTAGGAGATGATCTGGAACGTATAGAAGGAAATGCCGATCGGCAAAGGAACGCTGATCTCGGGAATGTGCAGGAACGGCAGGATGACGTTCAGATTTTCGGTGATGAACCCCGCGTACTTGAAGAAACCGAGGATGCCTAAATCGACGATCACCGATAAGATCAGGATCAGCTTTTTATGCTTTTGCGATCTCGTGCGGGCGATCAGCAGCCCCGCGAAATAGTTTACGACGATCGAAAACAGCATGAGCAGAACCATGACGGGTTCGCCCCAGCCGTAAAATATAAGGTCGGAAATGAGGAGAAAAGCATTTCTGAATTTCCGTGGCAGAACGTAGTATACGGCGAGAACGACCGGCAGAAATACGAACAAAAACAATGGACTTGAAAATACCGTTTGTCCTCACCTCCATACAGAATATCGTGTTATTGCTTATTTAAAAAATCCGTTGAAGATCTCCGTCATCGTGCTTTGCTGTGCCGAAATGAACATCGCAACGTAAACGCCGTTGACGATGACTTCGCTCGAGCCGAGAATATCATACTGAGCGGGATCGTAATTTTTCATGCTGCCCTTCTGATATTCGATATGATCGCAAAGCTGAGCTTCGATCTCTTCAGCCGAAGTCTCGTCGACCGCTTTGATGATAACGATCTCGTCTTTATAGCCGCAGGCGTCCTGCACGGCGGCGAATTCCGCGACCTTGGCGGGGTCTATGCCGTAGTAATCGGAAAGATCGTCGGCAACGAGCTCGAGGGTCTCTTCGGGCATGGCGGCGCTTTCGGTGATCTTCTGATAGATCTCCTGAACGCCGACGGCTGCGACCGCGGTCTTTCCGCAGGAAGCGAGCATAACGAGGGCCGTAAGAACGGCTGTGATCGAGAGTATGATTTTTTTCATGTTTATTTCCCCTTGTTGAATGATTTATTAAGATAGTTCACCCACGCTCTGCAGCCCGCAAACGTCATATGGACGCCCTTTTCCGCGGGATCGCTGCAATAGGACTTGATGAGAGCCCCGTCCGCATTTTTCATGACCGAGGCAACGTCCACGTAGGTGCAGTCGTTTTCTTTGCAGAATTTTTTCAGCGCCGCATTGAATTCGTCGATATTTTCGTTGTTGAAGTCGCCTCTGTCGCGATCCACGGGCGTGACGGATTCAATATATATATCCGTTTCGGGATTTTTTTCTTTTATCCTGTCGATGAGCGTTTGGGCGTTACCGATCCCTTTTTCCACGGCATAGATGCAGAAATCGTTCATCCCGAGCATGATGAATACCTTTTCCGGCTCCATAAGGGCGAGCGCGTCTTCGATATACATTTCTTCGCCCTTATATCTCGGATGGATCGAATCGACCGTCCCCATCGGCTGCACCGTATTGGTATAGCCCATGCTTCCTTCCGTCAGGAATGCCGCTTCCCCAAGACACTCGCGTCCCTTGTTTCTTTCCGAGACAACGTAGTTCCTCAGCCCCATGGTCACGCTGTCGCCTACGAAAACGGCGCCGTCGAAAAAGTTTCCGGGCTCGGCTGCGGTCGTTTCTTCGGAGGTTTCCTCGTTTTCCGTCGTTTTCTCCGCTTCTGTTGCCGACTCTGCTTCCGATTCCGCCGTTGTTTTTTCGTCGGCGGCGACCGACGCGGTATTTTCCTCCGTGTTGACGGGGGCTTCTTCCTTCCCGGCTCCGCAGCCGGAGAAGGATAATAAAATCAGCATTAATGCAATAAAAACCGATAGATATCCTGCTCTTTTCAAAAAAGCTTCACTTCTCACTTTGTTTTCTAAACCTTTTCATTATATCACTATCGGAAAGCATGTCAATGTATGTCGGAAAATGTTTTTCAATTTATCCGCTCTCATAGCAGCCGTTCCCGGTATATGCGCTGCATGGCGAGTTGAGAAACAACGGTTTATTTGTAATAAGGATCGCGGCAGCTTCCGGCAGGCCGGGAATGAAAAAGCAGAATTGATTTCTTGACTCTTCCCGTGAGGATAGCTTTCTTTGTTTATAACAACAGAAAACGTGATACAAAATGGAAACTGAACGTAAAGTTGATTTTTCTGAAGCGATCGGCAGAATAAAGCATAGCCCGATGAACCGAACGGGTTCGGTTCATCGGGCGAAAGAAAAAGTATCATTCCGGAAGTCCCGCCGTGATCTCGTTTATCAATGCTTTCGTTTCTCCGTTCCCGGGTTCGGCATAGACGAAGCTTTTCGGGGAAATAAACAGATTGAAGAATTTCTGGAGCAGATTGCCGCACCGGGTACCCGAAAACGTGATATTTTCGACCTGCGGTTTTTTTGTGCAGAGCCAGAAGATCGGTTTTCCGTTCACGATGATATTGTCACGGAAACTGAAGTCCGCCATCCTTCCCAAAGACGGTCTGCCGGCGCTTATAAGGCAGATCGCGCCCCAGTTCATTTTCTTATTGTCATCAACGGAAACGCAGTTGTAAACGGCGTTTCCGGCATTTTTCGTTTTTCGGTCGTAGATACAGTTTTTCATGAAGCGGATGTTATCGTGAGAATAAATATAGCGGTACGTGCAGTTTACCGTCCAGCCGTCGAAATCGATCGCCATGCCGTCCGTTTTGTTGGTCGAGCCCGCGATCTCACAATATTCGACGGTAACGCCGTCGGAATGTCTTATCCAGAGCGGCGCGTAAGCGGCGTCCTGCGCCGTCGCGCAGTCAAGCACGCGGCAGTTCCTTACCGTACCATTATATACCGCGCCGATCACGATGCCGCCGTATAAAGCGTTTTTGATATAGATGTTTTCAAACAGATAATCACTGTTATACGATTCTTCGGAGCTGATAAACGTGTCTTTATCGTCTTCCGCATTGATCCCCTTGGTGTGTATGCCCCATTCCACGTTTTCGATGCGCAGGGAGTCAAGGTGGATGTTGCTGACGTTGGCGCCTATGCTGTCGTTGTCGATCATCAGCGCGGAGGTCGACGAATCGGCGTCATGGGAGCCTATGTCGTGGAAATAACAGTTCCTTACGGTAATATCGTCGATGCCTTCTTCTCCGAAAGAGTGGATCAGGGCACCGCACCCCTCGGAGGTGAATTCGATATTCTCTATGACCCAATGGCTGACGTCGACCAGAACGAAAAGATATTCGCCGCTCTGCGCGCGGATCACGGGAGAATCCCCTTCGCCGTACGCGGAAAGAACGACGGGCGAAGCTTTGGTGCCGTTGCCCTTGGGGAGGAAATTCCCGCCGAAGGTCTGTCCGCGTTTCAACAGAAGACTGTCTCCCGGAGCATATCCGTTATCGGATGCTCTCGCCATGGTTTTCCACGCGGTTTCCGGGGACGTGCCGGCGTTATCGTCGTTTCCGTTTACGGCGTCAACGTAATAAGAAGTGCCTTTCTGTGCCGCGAATGCGGGAATACAGAGAGAAAAAGCGATGAGCGCGCTTAAGAGCACTGCGATGATTTTTTTCATGACGGTCCCTCTGAAAAATTATTTAAGGTAAGTATCAATATACTCGAAGAATAACTGCATGACCTTGTGCATGGACGCCTTATCCTCGCATCCGTGGCCGGAATCCGGGAACGAAACGAAGGTATGCTCCACATGGCAGGCGTCTAATTTCGCGTTGAGATCGAAGGAATTCCCGTAGGGCACCAGCACGTCCTGCTCTCCGTGTCCCAAAACGGTCGGAACGGTGTTTTCGTTTACGAAATTCACGGGCGAATGTTTTTGCATGGCCGCCCGACAGCTGTCTAAATCGTCAAGGTCGATGGGGCAGCGGATGCCTTTGCTGACGACGTCGCGGGTAAAATCGGGCTGATCGGCCGTGTTGAGACCGTTCTCCGGAGAGTAGAAAAACGTGTTTTCGAAGTCGGTCGGGCCGCAGAGCTCCACCACGCAGGCGGGCTCGATCGGGGCGATCCCTTTCCGGGTATAGGCGTACAGCAGCGAAAGATGACCGCCCGCGGAAACGCCGTTCAGAAGCACCTTGTCGAAATTTACGCCGTATTCCGCGCCCTTGGCCTTGATAGCGGCCAGCGCGGCGGAAATATCGTCTATGAGGTCGTCGAAGCCGACATTTTCCGAAACGTAGCGGTAATTCAGGCAGGCGGCGGCAACGCCTTTTTCCTCGCTGACCTGAAACAGAGAACCGGTATACTGATCCTTGTTCCCGGCGACCCACGCGCCGCCGTGGATGCAGAGCACCAGCCCCATATTGCCGGCGGCATCCCGGGGGAATACAAGGTCGTAGAGCTGTCGTTTGTTTTTTTTCGCGGTGTATGGTTCGTTCAGAAAGATCCTGTTTTTCCCGAGGTGACTGATATGTCCTCCGAAAAGGATCTTAAAAAATGTACCGATCTTTGCCATAAGAAGAACTCCTTTTTCTGTCTTTATGCATAGTGTAGTATGCCGCGCCCGCAAAGTCAAGAGAATAGCAGTGCGGGGAAGGGTTTACTTATGCGTCGGCTTGTGCTATGTTTATATTGGATACATAAAAAAGGACGGGGGAGAAAAACCATGGATGTTACCGTACTGGAAAATATAGCTTACGGCCGTCACGAACGTCACGTTCTCGATCTGTATATGCCCGAAACGCCCAAAACGGCTTCGGGGCTGATCCTGTTTATCCACGGCGGCGGATGGACCTCCTGCGACAAGACCGCCCATACGAAGGATTGCCGGTACTGGAGTGAAAAAGGGTACGTCTCAGCCACCATGAACTACCGCTACGTGGATAAGAAGCTGACGGTATTCGACGAGCTCGACGACGTAACGGCGGCGATGGAAAAAATAAAATCGGTCTGCGCACAGCGGGGATGGGAGCTGCATCGGGTCCTGCTGTCCGGCGGTTCCGCGGGCGCGCATCTTGCGCTGATGTACGCCTACACCCGCGCATGGCAGGCTCCCGTTTCGCCCGCGGCGGTTTTCTGTCATTGTCCGCCCACCCATTGCAACAGAAACGATTTTCTTTTGGGCATCAACGGGGAATTTGAAGACTGGAAATACGGTGTGCTGTCCCATTGCTGCGGTACCACCGTCACCAAAAAGACGTTCGGCTGTGCCCGCGTGCAGGAAAAGCTGCTGCGGATATCGCCCGTAGCCTACGTTACCGCCCGTGCCGTTCCCACGGGCGTCTGCCACGGTCTTCGGGATGAACTGGTTCCTTATGAGCACACCCTGCTGTTTCTGGACGCCTTAGAGAAAAACGGTATCCCGCACGATCTGCTGACGTATCCGAATTCCGGTCACGCCATGGACAAGGATCCGGAACTGGATGTACAGGCAAAAGACCTGATGGAAAAGTATTTAGAGAAGTACCTGACGGAGCCGTGAGCTCCCGGGCGCTTTTACGGAATAAAATGACCTCCCGCCGTTTGGTGACCTATGTCGGACGGCGGGAGGAGTTTTTTTTGAGAGTAAGTGTATATTATTGTTTTCTGTATTTTCCGGTTTTATTCCGTAAGCGCGGACATGGCCGCAACGGCATCCGCGGTCGCTATCATACAGTTTATCCAGAAATTATGTCCGTTGAGTGTTTCCTCATCCATCCAGTGCGTCGGGATCATGCCGTCCTCGCGCTGGACGCGCGTTACCGTATCGGCAAGCGCCTTTGCCTTGGCAAGATAGAGCTCGCCTCTGCCGGCCTTGTACATGGCGGCGAACGTCGTAAGGATCGTGGCGGCGCTCCCGTCGATGGGAACGTACCAGTTGTACTGCTCGAGAGCGCACGGCGTCGGCCACGCGGAGGTGTCGTCGCTGTCTTTGTTCCACGGGGCGGGTCTGTTCCATACGACGAACTGATCCTCCACGTATCGCAGAAGATCCTCGGCGGCCTTCATTTTGTTTTCATCGTCGGCATGATACTGCGCGTAGTATCTTACCAGAGCGGTTGCGCCGAAATGCGTGAGATTGGAATAGTTGACGGAAAGGCCGCTGTCCTCGAATTGGCCCTCCCAGTTGTACGTCTGCAGCGTGTTTTTCTCAACGAAAGCAATGGCGTTCTCCGCTAAAGTCTTCCATTTTTCCTCGCCGGTGCGCTCAAAAAGCTTCATCAGGAAAGGAACGATGTTAGGAAGCGGATCGCAGGGGTTGGCACTGATCGTTTCGCCTGTTTTTCCGTCTATGATAAGATCCCAGGTGCCGTTCTGACGGACGTTTTTTTGATAAAACTCGCCGATCGTTACGGCGGCGTCGAGATATTTTTTCTCCCCGGTCTTTTCCTCCAACAGCAGGTAGGCCTTGCCGACATATGAGGGATAGATCATCATGATCGTGCGTCTTCTGCTTCTTACGACGTCGCCGTAGTCGTGGTGCGACGCCTCGCACACTTCTAACTTATACGTGGGCGGAACGCCATCCAGCGGGCCGTTGTCGTGCGGAGTGATCTCTAAAAGATAGTCGGCGCAGTTCTTGGCCACTTTCAGCGCGTCCGCCGCCTTCCCGGGAAAGACCGCCGCGTAATTCAGCATCGCGCCGATCACGGAGGAATGCGTTTTGCTCGGGTAAGCATTCAGAAGATAGCCCGGATCGGGTTCTCCCTTCTCGAGCCAGTAACGGATAAAACCGAGATCCATGATATAGTCGTAGGCGCGGGCGGCGCATTCCTTATAGGAGTATCGGGCTTTGGGGTGATCCGTACGGAACGGGGAGAGCTTGAAAAACGTTCTCGCTCCCACCGGGAAGCCGTCGCCGTTATCCTCGTTTACGGTTCTGACCGTCAGTTCCACGATGCCTTCGGGGATGTCCTTCCATATCTCCGTAAGCAGAGCCGTGGGTTTGGCCGCGTCGAAGGAATGTATCTTCCCGTTTTCATCCTTCGCGGAAAATCTGTATTTCCCGCATCCCGAAATAGGCTGAAAATGAAAGGCGGGGACGTACATGAACTGAGAAGCTTCCGCATTCCAGAAGGGTCTGCCGTTTTCTCCGCCGTGATGCGCGGTCGTTTCGGCGCTGCAGCATTCGCGCTGCGCCTGTTTATTCAATTCTTCGTTTGTCATAAACACACCTCACAGGTCGATGATCCGGAGCGATACCGGTATGAAAAGGTTTTTATACTTTAATATCAAGTTCCGGTTTTTGTTCATTATAGCATACTTTTTCCGTTTTGGGGAAGGATTTGTAATTTTTATTTTACAAAAGCACTGCCGATATGCTACAATGTGCAGTGTGAATATCCTCCTAGAGGTTTTATATTATGAAAAAGATCCGATTCATCGTACCCGTTATCAATGCCGTTCTGATCATTCTGAGCTGCGCCGCGTTGTTCAAAACGTTCGTCAAGTGGGTGGATCAGGGACAATTTATCCTGAGCCTCGTTTTTGTGACCGCCGCGGGCGCTTTCGCCGGCTTCTTCCTTTCCCATACGGGAAAAAACGCCTCAAAGAAAAGAGATATCCTGTACGCCGTCGGCGGAGCCGCGGGGGTCGAGATCGTCTTCTGGAGCTTCGCGATCGTTGTCAATACGATCATCGGCAAGGGAACGCTCAACAAGCTCGCGGCCAATATCGCCGTGGCGGTCATCATAATTCTGTACGGTATCGTTTCCGTACTGACCTATAAAAATCTCAACACCGAAAACAAAAAGGGCATCAAGGTATTATCGGGCGCGCTTGCGGCGGTCATGGCGGGGATGTTTGTTTTGCAAGCGGGCAATATGGCTCTCGCCGTCAGAAGGGCAACGGAAAAGAATTACTACGACGCGAACGAATGCTATCGGTATGACCTCGATTTTTATGAAAAACTGAAAAACAAAGAGGACGTCAACGTTCTGATCATCGGCGACAGCATCGGGGAAGGCTCCGGCGGTGAGTACGGCAAATGCTGGTTCCAGCTTCTGGAAAACGCCGTGGAAAAGGAATACGGAGTAAAATACCGTACCAGAAACGTCTCCTTCGGCGGAAACGCGGCTTACTGTGGCTACGTTTCTTCAAAAATATTTGCCGACGGCACGGATTACGATCTCGCCGTTCTTTGCTACAGTCAGAACGACGGTGATCTCAAAACACTCGGTATATATTACGAAGCGATGATCCGGGCTCTCCGCACGAAATACGACAATATTGCTATTATCTCCATCCTTGAATCTCCTCAGCGCTCGATCAATCCGAAAATGCAGACGGTTATTGATATCTGCGAATATTATGAAATTCCCACGGCCGATACGATCACGCCGTTCAACACCTCGGAAATCGGATACGACAACCTTACGACCGACGGTGTTCATCCCAATAACGAAGGACAGAAAATTTATTTTGAGACCGTCATGGACGTGATAAGAGCGGAATACGGCAAAAACGCCGAACGGTTTTATTCCCTGCCCGAGCCGATCAAGCCGGAAGTAAAGAATTTCGATAAATTCAGATATTTAAGAGCGGAGGAATTTAAGAGGACCGACGACGTGACCTACGAAGCGGACTATGCCTTTGCCAACGCTCTGCTCGGAATCGATTTCGATATACAGTGCGGCGAAAACCGCGTGGAAATTTTCCTTGACGGCGAATCGTTCCATACGATGACGGCGACCTGGGATTTCGGCTTCGATCAGCGGCACATAGAGCCCTTCTGCTCCGGCGCGACCGCGGAGCAAGGCGTAAAGATCGTTTTCTTAAATAAAAAAGCCGCCGATTCCTTCCGGGGACTGATCGTCGATCCCGATTGTACGATAAAGTAAACGTCCTGTCTTTGATTGAAACGTATTTTTGATATCGTCCTTTGATTTTGATAAAATAAAAATATCCGGAATACCGGTGACATAGTATTTACGGAGGTCCTCTCATGTTTACAAGAACGATTTCTTTCATAGCGTCTTTGCTGTGTGCGCTGCTGTCCGTTTTCGGAGTGTATTTGGATATCCCGGCGGCTCCGGCGGAGAAAAAGGGCTATACGCTGATCTTTGACGAGGAATTCAATGCGGACGAGCTTGACGCCTCCCGGTGGCTGGACGAGTATCTGCCCCACGCCTCGGATTCGGCGGAGGGCTGCAAAGCGAAATATAAATTAGATAACGGTTGTCTTGATCTTATCCTTGATGAAAATACGCCGGAATACGCCTGCTACACGTCCATGAAGGTAAGTTCAATTCAGACGTATGAAAAAAGCGGCCTGCATCCCGGCGCAAGACAATGGAGGGACGCGGAGACCTTCGAGGGCTTTTCCTGCCGCTACGGATATTTTGAAATGCGGGCAAAGCTGCCCGATTGCGGCGGCGGAGGTCACGTTGCGTGGTGGCTCACGGGCACTGAGGACGATACCGACGCCCCCGGCTCCGCGCACACGGGCGAGATCGACATTATCGAAAACCTGCTGAACACCCCGAATACGTTTTCCCCGAGAGTACACCCGTGGAACGATGAAAAGCTCTCCGATTTCGGCAGGGATGTAAAGCTGCCCGGCCGCTTTGACAAGAGCTATCATATCTACGCGCTCGACTGGTCGCCCGACGGGCTGAAATTCTACGTCGACGGCAGGCTGATCGCCAAGACCGACGAATCGCCGGATTATGAAATGTGTATGTACCTCGGTCTTTACACGGCCTGCGACTGGGACGGCGGCCCCGATAACGGGATCTATCCGAAAACCTTTTCCGTGGATTATATCCGCGTGTATCAGAGATCGGTGATTTGCTGACAGAGGTTTTGCCGGAATAAAAAACGGCAGACAGGATCACGTTTTGTGAACGACCGTCTGCTGTTTTCATTTATAAGGTTGACAAAAAGCGTGAAATGAGTATAATAAAAACAGAGAGCTACCCGATAGACGGTTACGCCCTCAAAAATTCAGTTCATAAGAAATAAACCGCATCTTTTGGGACGAAGGGCGGTTATTTCTTTTTATTGGCATAAATAACAACTATCAGTTCCGCGAGTGCGATAAGCACCAATTTATATGTTAACATATTGTTCAGCGAAACATAGTCCATACGCCTCACCCCCTACCGAGGGTCTGCGAAGGGCGCCCGCCGGTGGCGGATCAGTGCCCGCGCGCAGAGGGACGAAATAAGGAGTATCACGAGCGCCCCAAGCGAAGTGAGACGACTATATTTCGGACGGTATGGAGTGTAACCGCCTACCGTTTCGAGGGTAACTCCCCGGCGGCCCCGATAACCGAAGCCACGATCAATATTATACATATTTTTTGGGATCTGTAAAGCTCGAAAAAGAAAATTGCCGATAAACGCAAAGCGCGCTTACCGGCAGTTCTGTATATTATATATGTTTTCCTTTCGTTTTTTCGTATCTGTTGCATTGTCGGCGGGAGCGTGATAAGATAAAACCGAGAAAAGAAAAGCGGAGGGAAGAGTATGTGCCGTGAAACGATGAAACCGGCGGAGCGGTTTGCCGCCTATATCGCCGGACTTCCGGTCGATCGCGCACCCGTGATCGAGTGGGCGCCGTGGTGGGGACTGACCGTTGACCGCTGGCGCGCCGAGGGGCTGCCGGACTCGGCAGAGAGCGTGGGGGAGATCCAGGCGTATTTCGGCCTCGACCGCTGTTTACAGACCGGCTTTTCCGCGTTCACGGAGGCAACGCCGGGTCCCGCGGGCTTCGGTACGGGCATCATGAAAACGGAGGACGAATACATTCATAAGATCCGCCCGACCCTTTTCCCGTCTCCCGAAAGTCTGTTCCCGGAGGAACGCCTGCGCGGGCTCGAAGCGGATATCGCAAAAGGCGACGCGATCCGCTTTTTCACGGCAAGCGGCTTTTTCTGGTATCCGCGGGAGCTTTTCGGGATCGAAGCGCATCTGTTCAGCTTCTACGATCAACCGGAATTATATGCCCGCATCTGCGAGGATTACTGCGAATGGCTCGAAAAGGTGTTCCGCCGCGTGTTCAGCCGCTGCCGTTTCGATTTCATGACCTTCGCCGAGGATATGAGCTACAACAACGGCCCGATGCTCTCGAAGGCGATGTTCGACGAATTTCTCGCGCCGTATTACAAAAAACTGATCTCCGTGATCCACGAGTATTCGATCCCCGTTATTATAGATTCCGACGGCGATATCACCCTCGCCGTGGATTGGTACGCGGGCGTCGGCGCGGACGGTATGCTGCCCTTGGAGCGGCAGGCGGGCGTGGACGTTTCCGTGTACGTTGAAAAGCAGCCCGGCATGACCTATATCGGCCATTTTGATAAAATGTGCATGAAGCACGGCGAGCAGGCCATGCGCGCGGAATTCGAACGCATCTTTCCGTCCATGTGCGCGGGCAAGGTGATCCCGTCCGTCGATCATCAGACCCCGCCGGACGTTTCGATGGAAAACTATAAAATATACGTAAGGCTTTTGAAGGAATACGCCGCGAAGGTAGGGGAGTACCGCCGAAACGGCAGGTGACGGGAGACACCGATATGGAAACGATTGAAGAGATCCTGAAAAACACCACGGAAGAAAATCAGAAAAAAACGGACTGGACGAAAGCCTGGAGCACGAAATATCCCGTTCTGAAACAGTATCAGAAGGAAGTGGATATCCCGTATTTTGCCGCAGGGATCCGAGGAATGTTTACCGAGCTGCAGGATCGCTACGGCTACAGCGAACTGGACGCCATGCTGGTGCTCAAGGATATCCTTGCCCACGAATATACGGATAATCGAAAAAAATAAGAACGGAGGAGTATAAAGTGGAACAAATGCAGAGCCATTACGTGACCGTATGCCCTTATTGCGGCGGGAGCGAATTCATCGAGGCTTATCAGGATGCTTACGGAGCGATCACCGCCGTTCAGAACAAATTGGGCGGCTGCGCGCTGTTTCATTCCGTTTGCCGGAATTGCGGAAGCGTTGTCCGCTCTTACGTGAAGGATCCGGAA
Source organism: Acutalibacteraceae bacterium (assembly GCA_045616815.1). Taxonomy (GTDB): domain Bacteria; phylum Bacillota; class Clostridia; order Oscillospirales; family Acutalibacteraceae; genus RUG806. Next base: position 46,043 of record JAZLHN010000092.1, on the reverse strand, counting down.
AAGCTCTTGAAGAGAAAAGACAGAAGACAGAAATAAAACAGAGATCATAAAATCAAGGCGACATATAGTTTGATCGTGACCATTGCCGGCGCAGTGCGCACCGGAAAAGCAAAAAAAGGAGTTTACGTCATGGATATCCCTGCTTTCTGGAAGACCTCCAATGAAGATATAAGCCGTTTGTACGATACGGCGGTCAAAGCCGAAAAAAGCGTTATAGCCGTTTCTTCCGGCGGCCGTCCGGTGTTTGCGCTCGCCTACGGCAGATCCAACGAAAACGCGCCGAAAAAAGCGAACTGGTCGTCCGCGCTCGGCTCGATGGATCCGAAGTGCTATTCCGATCCCGATACCAAAACGCCCACGCTCGTGCTCATCGGCACGGAGCACGGGCAGGAGACCGAGGGCACGGCGGCGCTCGCCAACCTCGTTTCCCTGCTGGAAACGGGCAGAGATCTGGCCGGCAATACGAACGAGACGCTTCTCTCCCTGTGTGAGAACGTGCGCATCGTCATCGTTCCGATCGCCAATCCGGACGGGCGTGCCCGCGTAGTACCGGAGGCCATTATCGGATTGAAGCAGTACGATCTGCGCTACTGGGGGCAGGGCACGTGGAAGGACGGAAGCCTGTGCGGCTGGCCGGAATGTAAAAAAATACATCCCATCCTCGAAGCCGTGGATTTCCTCGGCGGCTACTATAACGACGACGGCGTGAACCTCATGCACGACGATTTCTTCGCCCCGAAAGCGGCGGAGACCAAAGCGCTGCTCGATCTGTGCGAGCGTGAACGCGCCGATATCGTCATCCATCTGCACGGCGGCGGCGATTCCAAGGGCAATCTGATGCAGACCTCCTATATGTCCGCCCCCGCCAAAGCGATCGTGGAAAAATTAGCGAAGGCCTGCTATGAGCGGGGAAAGACCGAGGGACTGGAATTCGTCGGCGATCACGCCTGTTCCTTAGACGACGGACCCGTGCCGGGCGCGTTCAATTTAGCGAGCGCGGTGCATCACAAATGCGGCGCGGTATCTTTCGTATACGAGAGCAACGAATGTATCATCGACGAGCCGGGGCCGAAGCTCACACACGGGCAGGTAACGCGGATGCACATGATCGTTTTTGAAGAAGCTCTTAAAATACTGAAAAACCGTGAATACCGATATATATAAAACGAGGTGAGAACGATGCCCGTTTGTAAAAACGAAAAAGGGAAAGATTATTTCAACGCTGCCTATCTTGGTCCGGAGGATTTCGCCGCGGGGCGCAAGGCGTGGAGAAAGGCGCTGTGCGGCGATGAGACCACGAACGACGCGGGCGATCCCATCATCCGGCAGATGTTAGAGTTTTATGATAAAAGCGCTCGGGAGACGCGGGAAAAGATGAACCGCGGCGAAAACATACCCATTCTTTTCGGCAGCGCCCCGCCGGTCGAATCGGAAGAGCTTGCCGTTCAATACGGTTTTATACGGCAGATGGCGCTCGCTTACGGCACGTACGGCTGCGAAAGTTATCATTCACCCGAGCTGCTGAACGATATTATTTACGCGCTCGATTGGATGGAGGCCAATATGTACGGAGCGGAGGTGCTTTCCGACACTTCCTTCCGCTCTTATCTCGTCTTCAACTGGTGGCACTGGTATATCGGCGGCGCCGTACCGATGCTCGAAACGGTCATGATCATCGAAGAGAGCCTTACGCGCGAGCAGATCGACCGCTACGTGCTGCCGATGTCCTTCCTGCGCACGCAGATGCGGCTCGGCAACGACGCCGAAATGGCGGTGGGACAGATCCTGCCCTGCACGCCGCTCGCCCTGCTCACGAACGACAAAGCGCTTTTACAGTCGATGTATCTGGCCATGGGCCGGCTGCTCGAAAAGCACGAGACGGGCGAAAATATGCGCGCGGACTGGTGCTGCATGACCCACGGCATCCCGTATAATCTCGGCTACGGACAGTCCAATCTGCATCGCGTGGCCTATATATTACAGATCTTATCCTCCACGCCGCTCGATTTCCCGCTGAAGGATAAATACAACCTGATGGAGATGGTGCGTTACTGCTTCGCGCCCGCCATGTGGCACGGACGCGGCCTCCATCTGATGAACGGCAGAGGTATCCAGATCGACAACGACGCCGATCCGGCATTGAGCGTCTGCTCCAATCTTCGCTTTCTGTTCGGCGTATTCGGTGAAAAGGAGGATGAGGAGCTCTTCTCGCTCATCCGCCGCCACGCGACGCCCTATGTCAGAAACGCTATCCTCGGTTACGATCCGGACGCGCTGAACGCGGGAGAAGAGCCGAAGCTCGTTTCCATGCCCACCGTCGGTCTTGCCGCCTACGCCGTTTACAAAAAGCTGCTACTCGAAGACTATCCCGCTCCGCAGCCCTACGAGCTTGCCTATATGTGGCGTTCGGGCGACAGCTGCGTACAGCATCATAATGACGTCTGTTTCGGGCTGCGCATGAATTCCGAGCGCGTGTTCGGCTATGAATGCATCAATCATCTGAACATGGATGGCTGGTACACGGGCGACGGGCACTTATACGTTTATCTGCCCGGACAGGATCTGCAGTACAGCCGGGCTTTCTGGAAATACGTCGATAAATATCATATGCCCGGCGTGACCGCCGATACGCAAGAGAGAGAGGTAAAGTCCATCGTGGACTGCTTCGCCTATTTCAGCGACCGTTCCTTTACGGGCGGCGTGACGCTTGACGGACGGTATCTGACCGCGGCGATGGATTTCCGCTCGTTCCATAACGATCACTTCTTTCCCGAGGAGGATATCGGTTACGGCGCGGGCATGCCGCTTCACGATTGCTCGTTAGAAGGGCACAAGGCGTGGTTTTTCTTTGAAAACGCGGTCGTTTCTCTCGGCGCGGGCATCCGCGCGGATGACGGATACGAAGTGCATACCACCGTGGAAAACAGGATGCTGACCGGCAAAGAAAACGTCGTTTTAGACAGCGCCTCTCTTGAAAACGTCGAGTTTAAGCGCGAATATATAAACGCGCGTTGGCTTTGCATCGAAAACGTATGCGGCTACGTCTTCCCGAACGGCGCCGATATCGTTCTGCGCCGGACGACAAACGAGGACGGGAGCGTTTTCCTCACCTGCTATATAAACCACGGTGTGAGCCCGCAAAACGCGGACTACGCCTACGTCCTTTTGCCAGAGGCGGACGCGGAGGAAACGGAACGTTTTGCGCAAAACGGCGATATACGCATCGAGTCGCTCACCGAGGGCTGCCTCGCCGCGAAAGAGCTTTCCTCGGGACTTAAGGGATACGCTTTCTTTGCAGCGGGCGAATGCGGCGGCGTCCGGGCCGAAACGCCGCTCATCCTGATGACGAACGACCAAAACGGGCATATCGCCGTGTGCGATCCCACGCAGAAACGGGAAAACGTGCGTTTCCGTCTGTCTGGCGGCAAAACGGCAGTTTCGGAGGATGCCGCCATGCACACGGACGAAAACGGTACGCTCACCGTCGACACGAAAGACGCCTACGGCAAGACCTTCACCGCCGTAGTAAAATACAGATCGGAATACGACCGATAAGCGGATGAACAGAGGAGTTTTGAAATGATCGAAGGATTTTCAATCAAAGAATTGTTGATGAATGAGATCGCCGAACGGCGGCAGGAGGGATATATCGTCCCCGAATATGCGCTCGACGGCATGGACGACAACGAGCTGGAAAAGCTGTACGACAGTTTTGAGACGTTGAAGAAGAGGGAAGACTATCCCTATTACGAGCCGGACGGACTCGAAAATATCCTTGCGGCGTCTACGGGCTGTACCTACAAGAAGAAGCCCGATGCCGATAAGCTCTTTTCGGAGTTTTACGGCGCGTGGCTCGGCAGGATCATCGGATGCATCATGGGCAAGCCCATCGAGCGCTATCCCTACGGCAGCGGAAACGGCGAATACGACGGTTGGGAGTGTATCCGGCTTTGGCAGGAAGGCGCAGGGGATGCTTTCCCGCCTGAGGACTATATCAGCAGTGAATCAAAAGCGAGATCGGAATATGGTTTCGATGTCGGCTGTGAGCCGAGTCTGCGCGAGAACGTGAGGTACGCCGAAAGCGACGACGACATCCGTTATCTTGTTTTAGCGCTTTTGGTGAATGAAAAATACGGCAATGATTTTACCGCCGACGATATCGCGGATGTGTGGCAGAACTATCTTTCTCCGTTCATGACGTTCACCGCCGAGCGCGTCGCCTTTGTAAACAGCATCACCTGTCCGGAAAAGACGAAAGAAGAAAAGATCCGTTACTGTCACTCTCACAGAAACCCCTACAGAGAGTGGATCGGGGCGCAGATAAGGATCGACCACTACGGCTATTATAACGCGGGCGACCCGCTTTCCGCCGCCAAAGCGGCCTTCCATGACGCCGACCTTTCGCACGTAAAAAACGGCGTCTACGGCGCGATGTTTTTTGCGGCTCTCATCGCGGCGGCGTTCACGGAAAAGGATATAAAAAAATGCATCGAAACGGCGTTCACGGTCGTTCCGGTGCGGTCGAGATTCTATGAGGATATCCTCTTTGCGGTCGAGGCCGGAGAAAACTCCGAAAACGCGGAAGAGCTTTATAAGAAGCTCTGGGACAGATTCAGAGGGCTTTCCGCCGTGCATACGAACAACAACGCCGCCGTCTGCGTTTCCGCGCTCATTATGGGCAAAGGGGATTTCGTCCGCTCCGTCGGTATCGCCGTCGGCGCCGGATGGGATACGGACTGCAACGGCGCGACGGTAGGTTCCTTTTTGGGGGCTCTGCTTTCCGTTGACGGCATCCCCGAATATCTGATAACCCCCCTGCACGATACGCTTTATTCTTCCATTATCGGCTTCCATCCCGCGAGCATAAAGGGATGCGCCGAAAGAACGTACAAGCTGTATCTTAACAAACAGTAACGGACGGGGCCGACCGAAAAAACCGGTTTATCGGCAGGATATCGGAACGATCGTAGGGAGAATGGAATGAAAGATCTGAAAGAACGCGCGAAACGGCTGAAAACGGATATACCCGCCGTATTTCTGTCGTTGAAAGATAGCTCGATGAACCGAATCCGAACCCGTTTATTTTGCTTTGCAGCACTCATCTGCTGCGTCATCCTCGCTCCGAATACGACAGTATGCGTCGTTCGTCTTCCTTGCATCTGAACACTGCAAAACAAAATAAATCTTCGACCTTGAAACGAGATATTTTTTTGTTTGGCAAGGCAGAGGAAGACGCAAGGCTGGCGCCTTGCTATGACGATAACGCAGCCAAACGGAAAAAGAGCCGTTTCAAGGCGTGATTCGGATTCGCTTTATCGGGCTAAGGATACGCCTTTCGCCGCAAAGATCGCGGCGCTGGTCACGGTTTGCTATGCGCTTTCGCCGATCGACCTCATCCCCGATTTCATCCCCCTGCTCGGGTATCTGGACGATATCATCGTTCTGCCCGCTTTGATCGCTCTCACCGTGAAGCTCATCCCGGAAGAGGTGTGGACAAAAAACAGGGAAGCCGCCGCCGGGATATGGCGGGACGGTAAGCCGGAAAAGTGGTATTACGCCCTGCCGGTCGTGCTGATATGGCTGCTGATACTATGGCTGATCGTAAAAGCCGTATGGCTGAAATAAAAGCAATTCATAAAAAGAATGGGGACTGTCTCAATGACAGCCCCTGTTTTTTCATATATCCGGGATCTCTATATTGGCACCGCCCTGCTCTGCGGACTGAGCGGCTATGACGCCGGGAAGCGACATGCGGATCGCGAAATCCACGTCGAGTACCGGCTTTTTCTTTTCGAGCACGCAGTCAACGAACTCCGAAAACATGCGGGAATCCCCGCCGCCGTGACCGAAAGCGTTTGTATTGCCGTACTCGTCGAGATACGCCGTTGCGACGGGGATCTCGATCTTCTGCGAAAAGGTGCCCGGTATGCTCGCGAGATTGGCAAAGCTGTGGGCGTTGTCCACGATCGTGCGCCTGTCCGTTTCGATCGAGCCGCGCGTGCCGCACAGGCGGTAATTATGGTCGTAGCTCGTGTAAGCGCCGAAGGAGACGAGCAGCCTTATGACCGCGCCCTTCGCCGTTTTGAAAAGTGCCATGGCGGTCGACTTTTTGTTCGGGAAATACGGATTGTATTCGATATCCGCGGTCATGCAGGATACGCTGACGCAGCGGTCGTCCATGACGTAGAGCAGCGGTCCCAGCTCGTGCGTGCAGTATTTGATCGCGGAAATAAAAGTGCGCCAGTGCCCCTCGGGATAATTGTCGGGCGCGAATTCCTCGGGATCCAGGGCGTGCAGATATTCCGCCTCGGCGAATACGACGTCGCCGAATTCGCCCTTTTCCCGCATTTTCTTCCACGTTTCGATGAACGCCCAGTAGCAGCAGTTTTCCGCCGCCATATAGATGAGATCGGGATGCGCGGAAACGATCTTTCTGAGCTCGTACGCTTCTTGTGTGTTCGTGATCGACGGGATCTCGCACAGAACGTGCTTGCCCGCCTCAAAGGCTTTTTTCACGATCGGTACGTGATAGATCGCCTCGGTCGCCACGATCACCGCGTCGATATCCATTTTCAGCATCTCGTCGTAATCGCTCAGATAAATAACGTCCTTTTCGTCCATCGACTCGAAATACTCTTTGCAGTGGGCAAGGACTTTTTCATTGTGGTCGCAGGCTGCCACGATCTTACATTTCGGGTCATGAAAGCCGCACGCCGCCACGGCGGCGCCCCGTCCGCAGCCGACGATGCCGCAGCGTAAAATTTTATTCTCCATCTTATCCTCCGTAGTTTGTTTTTTTATTCGGTTTTGCCCGTTTGCAGGCAAACGTAAATTTTCGCCGTGGTGAGCGCGTCCGCGTAGGCTCTGTGAGCACGCGGATTGCGTACGTTCAGGGCGGCGGCAAGCTCGCCTAATTTGGCGCATTGCTTGCATATCCCGAGAGAGGGGAGATACGGCTTTGAAAACAGCATGACGTCAAACTGACGGTTCGGTATCACCACGCCCGCATACATTCCCGCCCGGCGCAGAAACGCCGCGTCGAAGCGCTTGTTGTTGTAGCCGATCAGGATATCGTCTCCGATAAACTCTCTGAACGCCGCCATGATCTGCGTCACGGGCGGGGCCTCTGCGACCATCTCACCGGTGATGCCGGTGAGCCACGCGATCTTATCCGCCCGGTCGGGAGTCACGCCCGCGTATGGCCGGATGAGCTCATGAAAGGCAAAGCATTTTTCGTCCGTGACCTTACCGTTCCTTACCTTCACCGCGCCGATCTCGGTGATACATTCCGTTTTCGGGGAAAGCCCGGTCGTTTCCACGTCGTAGGCGGTAAAATCGGTAAAGCCTCCCGAGGTCAGAAAGGCGGTGAGAGGGTAGTCGTATTCGGAGATGAGCGGCGAGCCGCAGTCAAGATCGTTCATAGTTTTCCGTCCGTATCAATAGTATATATTCAGTATAGATCAAACGGCGGGATTCGTCAAATAATTTTATATTTCTTGACTTGTCCGGGGCGATATGCTACTTTTTTTGTAAAGACGTCTGCGGCGGAAGATTGATTCTTCCGTGGAAGAATTCTTTTACGCATCACAGCGAAGGCGGTGAAAAATATGGTCGTGATCATTACCGGTGCTTCCCACACCGGAAAAACAAGACTGGCACAGGAGCTGCTGGAAAAATACCGTTGGCCGTACGTTTCGGAAGACCATATCAAAATGGGACTGATAAGGAGCGGCTATACGGAATTGACGCCGGAGGACGACCGCGAAATGACGGCGTACTTGTGGCCGGTCATCCGGGAAATGATAAAAACGGCGATCGAAAACGAACAGAATCTCATCGTGGAAGGCTGTTACGTGCCCTTTGACTGGCAAACGGATTTTTCCGACGAGTACCTGCGCCATATCCGCTTTATCTGTCTTTGCATGACCGATCGCTACATCGACGCGCATTTCGCGGAGATCAAACGATACGCCTCCTGCATCGAAGCCCGGCTGGACGACTCGTATTGTACGCCGGAGAACATGAAAAGCGAAAACCGCTTTTATTACGAAGGCTGCAAAGAACACGGTCTGGACGTCGTTCTGATCGACAGGGATTATACCGACGTTCTGAAAGGAGAAATACTGTGAGCCTCTGCTTCGATACGGAAAAATCATAAAAAATGTAAAAGAAAAAACCGGATTCGCCATCCGGCTTTTTATTAGAACGATAAATGGCAGTTTAGCGGGCGAAGCCCGCAGTTTTCAGTTTTTAGTTTACAGTTTTCAGTCATGGGATGATTATACTGAAACAGGAAAAACTGTTTATCCGGGTGTAAAATCATCGTATTAAAACGAAATATCAGTATTTTTTCTGAAAACTGAATACTTAAAACTGAAAACTATTTTTGTTTAGCGGAACGCTGAACAAAAATTTGCCGATTTCCCAAAAACTTTCCCTAACAAACCGAGGCTCACCCGAAAGTGAGTCTCGCTCGTTTTTTATCTCAGCTCGCCGGGGACGAGGGTGAAGGAAAATTCATAGCCTTTTCTTGCGTCGAGCCGGTATTCCGCTCTTGTGCCGGGGCCGCAGGAGGAGGAGCCGATGCCCCGCATCACGCCGTTCAGCGCTAAAGCGGTCAGTCCCATGTCGGAAATATCCTCTATATGCGCCGCGCGGTCGATCATGGCGTCGGTAAACGGATGAGCGGTAAAGGAGAACGCGCCGTCCGCTATGAACGTAAGCGAACGTCCCGCGTCCTTGTCCGTCAGCTTTATCCAGCGGGTGTCGCCGTGTACGCCGCTGTACTGCGGATAAACATAAGGCTCGAAAGATTCCGTGACCGACGTTTCGTATATCCCGACGGGTGCGTGACACTTGAAGTCGGGCATGTTTTCATCCGCGCCTCTGCCGAAATACCCGATGTTTTCAAAACCTCTGTCGAGGTTGACGGTAACGCCGAAGCAGGGAATGTCAAACATATCCGTGTTGTCCTTACCGGGGGTCAGGCTCGTATGCACTTTTACCTCGCCGCTGCCGGAGATCAGATAATCGAGCTTTACCTCAAACAGGACTTTCCTGCCGTTTTTGAGCTTGTAAGCCGTCGTTACCGAAACACGGTCTTCTCCGGTCTGAGCACGGAAGGAAACAAGCTTTCTGTTCGGTCTGTTGAGCTTTGCGTTCCGCCATCCGTCGACAAACGGCCTGTCGTTATCGCACACGGCGCGGTAAACCGACGGCACGAAACCGACGGCTTCGTTTTCTTTTTTACAAAGATATTCTTTTCCGCCGTAAACGTAGGACGTCATGTTGCCGGTCGCTTCGTCGAACGCACATCTGCCGTTCTCAAACAGGATCTCCGTGACCCCGTTGTCGGAGGTGCATTTTATTTCCCTGCCCGCGGTGAGCTCGTATTCGGTCTTTTTCTCGTGAAGGGCGATCTGCTCCGTCGCGATGACGGCGTTCGTTTTCTTGTCCGTATAAATAAAGTTGATATGCAGATCCTTGTTTTCGTCGATCGCCGGGAGTTCGATATCCGCGCTCGCCGTCTGCATGGGAGCGATTTCCGGGGTGAGCGTTCCCTTGGCTTTTTCAACGCCGTTTTCCAGCAATATCCATTCTATGTTCATATAGGAGGTGTTGCGGAAACGGTTGCGGTTTTCAAATGCAAAGGTGCCGTCCTTTATATGCTTCGCCGTTACGGGGCGGTAGGCGGCTTTTACCTCCTTTGCGCCGGAATGGAGCCGTCTGTCCGCATAAACGAAACCGTTGCAGCAGTTGTGGTCGACCAGCTCGACCTTGCTGTGGTCGCCGCCGTAGGTGTAACGGTATTTGTATTTTTTGTCGTTTTCGTCGTGGTACACCGTATGGTCGCACCATTCCCAAATGCAGCCGCCCATGGAGGACTCCCACTTGTAAAACAGATCGACGTATTCCTCGAGGTTGCCGGGGCCCATGCCCTCCGCATGGCAGTATTCGCAGAGGAAATACGGATATTTTTCATATTCGTGGCAGGGGCGTTTTTCCGTGCCGATATCCCAGTCGCGGTGGCGCTTGCCCCGCATCATGAGTTCGATCGCTTCCGTGGACGTGTACATCTCGCTGATGACGTCGTAGTGGAAACGCTTTTTCCATCTTACGCTTTCGCAGTGGACGGGGATCGGCGTATGCACGCTCTTCAAGAATTCGTACTCTTTATCCTGGCACAGCGAGCCGCCCGACTCGTTGCACAGCGACCACATAGTAACGGCGGGGTGGTTGCGGTCGCGGTAATACATTCTTTTTACCCGGTCGACGAAATACGGCGCCCACTTGATATTGCAGCTCACGTAGCTCGTGTCGCCCACGAGCAGATCGCACCCGTGCACCTCGATATCCGCCTCGTCGATGATATAAATGCCGTAGATATCCGCCATCGTGATAAAGAACGGATCGGGCGGATAATGCGATGTGCGCACGGCGTTGATATTCAGCTCCTTCATGAGCTTTATATCGGTCTCCATCTCTTTCAGCGTCATCGCGTAGCCTTTGAGGCACGCATCGTGATGGTTTACGCCGAGGCATTTGAGCGGCATGCCGTTGAGCTCGAATACCGGGCCGTTTATCTTAAATGTCCTGAAGCCCGTGACGAGGCGGACGGTCTCGTTCGTCCCCTCGCCGGAGAGCGTTACGTACAGGAAATAGACCTCGGGAAGCTCGGCGCTCCATTCTTTGACGTCAAGGCTGCCGAGGGGGATATCCGTTTCGCTTTTGGCGGGCATGGTCTTCGCGGCGATCACCTTGCCGTTACCGTCTTTTAATTCCGCCGATACCGTTTTGCCGGCGGTATCCCCGTTCACCTGCACTTTGACGTTCGCGTCATATAGTCCGTTTTCTTTCTGATAAATAAGCTCGCAGTCGTAAACAAACGTTTCGGGGTATTCGAAAAGAAGAACGTCGCGAAAGATGCCGTTTTCGCGGAACATATCCTGCGATTCGAGATAACAGCCGTTGCACCACTTGAAGGAAACGGCTAAAAGCTCGTTTTCGCCCTCTTTAAGAAAACTGCCGACGTTGAATTCCGCCGTGTTGTGCGTGCCCTCGGAATAACCGACGAACTGCCCGTTCAAGTAAAGCGCGAGATTGGTGGCGACGCCGAGGAAAGAAATTATGCTGTTTTCCGAAACCTTTTCAACGGTTATTTTTTTTCTGTACACGCCCACGGGCATATCCTCGGGCATATCGGGAAGCGTGGCTGTGAATTCGAAAGGAATGTTGAGATACACGGGCGCCGAAACGCCGTTCCGCTGCCAGTCTCCGGGCACGGGAATCGTGCCGAAGCGGAGCCTTGCCGTATTGAGCGTGTCCGGCAGGGCTTTTTCCGATTTATAATATTTGAAATCCCAGTTTCCCGAAAGAACCTTTACCATGGAGGAGGCATATCTCTCCTCTATCAGGGCGGTCTTTTCAAGCTGATCTTTGTCTTCATACGGGATCATATACGCCCGGGGGACGAGCTTGTTTTTTTCAAACACGCCGAACGTACGGTGCAGTTTTTTATCAATACGGTAGATCATGATCTTGTTCCCTTCGTTTTCTTTCTTTATGAAAAGTATATATCACCGTGCACGGCAAGTCAAGAACTCCGCGGGTCGTATCGGTCACGGATATCGCATAAAAAAAGAGGAAAAAAATGTGTACGTCTTGTCTGCGGTGAACGGATGTGTTACAGTAAGAGCAGAAACCGGCAACAAAAAAGAAAGAGGGAGAAAAATATGATATTGCTTGCGGATAACCGTACACCCTTAGCGGAGATCCTTCTGATGCCCGGCGTTATGAACGACCGTTCGGCGCCCGCTTTGTACGCGGCGAAGGAGCTCAGATATTATCTCGGCCGCATGACTTCGGCGAGCTTTGCGATCGCGGAGGACGACGGCGCGAAAAAAGGTATCCTGCTGACGCAGGTCGAAGACGACGCGCTCGGAGCGGACGGCTTTGCTATCGACACGGAGGGCGAAAGGATCGTCATCCGCGGCGGCGTGCGGGGCGTTATCTACGGCGCTTATGAGTTCTTGGAAAGCTTAGGCTGCCGCTTTTTTACGCACAACTGCGAAAAGATCCCCACGTTACCGCGCCCGGAGGTGCCGGAGATACACATCTGTCAGAAACCGATCGTGGAATACCGTGAGCACAACTACGCGGACGTCACGCAGAACGTGCGTTTCGCCGTGAAGTGCCGTTTCAACGGGCATTTCCATCCGATCCCGGAGAATATGGGCGGTCACATGCCCTACGCGTGGTTCGTCCACTCCTTCGACCGGATGATCCCCGCCGCGGTCTACGGCGAGAGCCATCCGGAGTATTTCGCTTTAGTAGACGGAAAGCGCGTGACCACGGACGGCGGCAGAACGCAGCTTTGTCTGACGAATAAAGAGGTGCTGTCCCTGTGCATCGAGTCGGCGCGTAAGGCTCTGAAAGCGCATCCGGAGGCGAAGCTTATCTCGATCTCGCAGAACGACTGGGGCGGCAACTGCCAATGCGAAAACTGCCGAAAGGTCGACGAGGAGGAGGGTTCTCCCGCCGGTACGCTGCTGCGGTTCGTGAACGCCGTGGCCGAAGCGCTGGAGGAGGAATTCCCGGACGTGATCTTCGATACGCTGGCGTATAACTATAACCGTCCCGCCCCCCGCATTACCCGCAACCGGAAAAACGTATGCGTGCGGCTGTGCTCGATCGAGTGCTGCTTTGCCCATTCATTCGAGACCTGCGACGACGAGCGCCGCTCCGTCGAGCATCCGGACGGCACGAAAACGAACTTCATCACCGATCTCAGGGATTGGGGAAAGATCTGCGACCGGATGTATATATGGGACTATACGACCCGTTTTTCCCACTATCCCGCGCCGCATCCGAACTGGAGAGTGCTGCAGCCCAACGTGCAGGCGATGGTGAAAAACAACGTCCGGGGCATCTTCGAGCAGGCGTGCGGAGCCTCCCGCGGCGGCGTGGATTTCAACGAGCTGCGGCTGTATCTGATATCGAAGCTTCTGTGGGATCCGTATTGTGATATCGAAGCGCACAAGCGCGAATTCATGGAATATTATTACGGCGCCGCCGCCCCGTATTTGGCGGAGTATCTGGACACGATCTGCGACGTCTGCGAAAAGGAAGATATCCACGTCGGCTTCAACGACGCTCCCGAGGACGCGTATCTGCGGGAGGAGCTGCTCGACCGATATGATGCGCTGTTCGATAAAGCCCATGCCGCGGTATCCGGAGACGCTATGAGGCTCTGGCGTGTGGAAAAAGCCCGTCTGTCGATCCGCTGGGTACGATTGAAACGCGCTTCGATGCTGCGGGATGAGTACGATCCGGAAGCGATCAACGCCTTTTTCGGCGACTGGCGCGCGTATAATCTGTCGCGCATCGACGAATGGTGCAATTTAGAAACGACGCACAGAGCCTTTTTAGACGGCATCTGGCGCGGCGTGGAATATTTCGATCACTGGACCGGCGAAGAGCCGGAGATCTTCTGACGGCGACAAAAAACAGGGAGGAAAATATGTTTTATAAAAACGATTATCTTACGCAAAGCTCCCCCGAGGGGTACCGCGCCCGCATCATAGAGGAAAACGGGGAGATCGTGCTTACCAACGGCATCGCGGAACGTCGTTTCGTCTTATCCCCCGATTTCGCCTGCGTGAGCTTAAAGAATCTGTATTCGGGCGAGCAGTTCCTGCGCGCCGTAAAGCCCGAGGTCACCGTGACGATCGACGGAAAAAAATATCCCGTCGGCGGCGTTTCGGGACAGTTTGAATTCGGTTTTCTCAAGCCCTCGTGGCTTGCAGGCTTCGGACCCTCGGCGGGCTTCAATTACAAGACCCACCGCGAAATACCGCTGTCGCGTTCCTTCGGATGGAAAAGAAAAAGACGCGCCGCGGCAAACGTCTGGCCGCCGAAGGGCGTATGCCTCGAGGTGACGTTCGATTCCCGTCTGCCGGAGCTTGCGGGTATAGAAATCATTATGCGGTACGAATGTTACGACGGTATCCCGGCGTTCGGCAAAGCCTTCACGATCGTCAACAACAGCGGCAGAGATATCCGTCTCAACGAATTTGAAGCGGAGATCCTCGCCCTCACGGAGCACGATTTGGGCAACACCGAGGTCTATAACAAATCCAAGCAGTCCAGAAATCTTTTCCCCGTTACGGATATCGAAAGCAATCTCACCCCCACGTTCCTCTACACGAGGGACGAAGAATATACCTCGCAGGTCGATTATCTGAGCGTCTATCCCAACCTGCTTGTATCGAGACCGCCCGTTGGGCCGTACAAGAAGATCAAAAACGGGGAGAGCTTCGATTCCTATACGGCGCATCTGCTGCTCTTTGATGACTACGACCGTATGCGCCGTATGCTGCAGATCGACAGATTATACACCGTTCTCGCGCCGTGGACGACCGAGAATCCGATCTATCTCCACGTGGTATCGGACGATGAGGACGAGCTGAAAACGGCGGTCGATCAGTGCGCCGAATGCGGTTTTGAAATGATCATCGTTTCTTTCGGCAGCGGGCTGAATATGGAAGACGTATCGGAAGAGAACATCGCGAAATACAAAGCCATCGCCGACTATGCCCACTCCAAAGGCATTGAACTGGGCGGATATTCCCTGCTCGCCTCGCGCGATATCGACGAGGAAAACAACGTGATCGCCGACCGTATCATTTTCGGCAATTCCCCGTGCCTCGGCAGCGAATGGGGAAGAAACTATCTTGAAAAAATACGCACCTTTATAGAAAAGACCGGCTTTGACGAATTAGAGCACGACGGCTCCTATCCGGGCGATACCTGCCGCAGCGAAAAGCACCCGGGGCACGAATGCTACGAGGATTCCCAGTACACGCAGTTCACCGCGATCACCGACCTGTACAAATGGTGCCGCGAAAGGGGCGTTTATCTCACCGTGCCCGATTTCTATTATCTTGCGGGCAACAATAAGTGCGCCATGGGCTACAAGGAGGTCAACTGGTCGCTCCCGCGGGAGCAGCAGGTCCTCCTCGCGCGGCAGAATATCCACGACGGGACTTACGAAAAGCTGCCCTCGATGGGCTGGATGTTCGTTCCGCTCACCGAGTACCACGGCGGAGGCGCCGCCGCCACGATCGAGCCATTGTGCGAGCATCTCGATCACTACCGCCTGATGCTGAACAATAACCTCATGGCGGGCGTGCAGGCGTCCTACCGCGGCAAGCGGCTGTACGATACGCAGGAAACGAAAAACATGGTGAAGGCGAGCCTCGACGTATACAGGGCGCACCGCGATATCTTCGAGAGCCCCGCCATCCATATACGCCGCCCGGACGGACGCGATTTCGACGGTTACGTCCACGTTGATCCCTCTCTCGAAGAAAAAGGCATGATCGTGTTTTTCAATCCGCTGGACGAGGAGATCACCCGCACCGTCAGTGTGCCGCTTTATTACACGGGACTTACCGATTTCGCCGAAATAGCACGCTTCGGGAAAGACCCCGTGCGGTATGCGCTCGAACGCGACTATACCGTGGAGCTGACCTTTACCGTTCCGGCGAACGATTACGTCTGGTTTACCGTGAAGTAAGCGAAAACTGCCGGCGTTTTCCGAAAATATCTTGACCGGAACGGGAAAAATCATATATAGTATAACTACCCAAAAGAAAGGAAGAGAAAAAAATGACTCAGATCACCCTGTTTTTCAAAAAAGCCGTCTGCATTTTCTTCGGCTGCTTATTCATGCTCGTGACGGTCGGACAGAAGGTCAACCCCATCGAGCCGCTCGATAAGGAGGCTCTTAAGCTCGATCTCGCGATCATGTCCGATATCCACATCGAGGGCAACGGCTTCGATAAGTTCCCGGTCGTGCCCAAGTGCTTCAATGCGATGAGCGGCGGCAAGGATTTCATCGACGCGCTCGTCATCAACGGCGATAATTCCATCTGCGCGCAGAACATTGAGAATATGCTGTTTTACGGCATGCTGAACAACACCAATCCCATCCGTCCCTATTTCGTTGCGACGGGCAATCACGACATCGGCAACAACGACGAGGATTTCGGTACGTTCGACGAGCTGAAGGCAAGACATCTCGGCTATATCAACAGCTTCGTTGACAAAAACGTCACCGAGCTTTACTACAGCGAGATCGTGAAGGGTTATCACCTTATCTTCATGGGACCCGATACCCCCGAATGCGGCTGCCGCAACATGTTCGATACCCAGCTCGACTGGTTCGAGGCGGAGTTGGATAAGGCGGCGGGAAGCGGACTTCCCATCTTCGTTTTCAATCATTATCCCTGCTGCGTTATCGGCGAGGGCTACGACAGGTATATAAGCCTTCTCAATAAGTACGACAATATTTTCCTCATCGTCGGTCACGCGCACAGCGCGCCGATCTTCGACGTCGTTCCCGGGGATAAGAAAACGCCCGAGGTCTGGGTACCGAGCCTTACGAGCAACAACGACCATACGAAGGGCTACGGCTATATGATGGGGGTGTACGACGATACGCTCACCTTCCGCACCTACGACTATTATCTCGGCGCCTTCACGGGCACGGATATGACCTACGCGATCAAGTGATCGGAGCAAAAAAGAACGGCCGCTGTCGAAAGTCAGTGGCTGTATTTCTATGGAAACGAAAAACGGAGGTTTTTGTTATGAAGAAAAAACGTTTCTTTTCCGTCCTTTTTGTAATGATTGCATTTCTTTTTTTGTTGCTGCCGCTTGCCTTTGCCGAAAACTCATCTGCCGTAAATATTATTGCCGACGGAAAAGACGGGGAATTTACATGGACACTCGATTCTGCGGGAGTGCTGACGGTTGCAGGAAAAGGAACGACTTTGCCCGAAAGCTTCTGCATCGGTGATTACAGCAACCCCGGAGAATGGTATAATTACACAAACGATATAAAAGAACTAGTTATCGACTGTGAGATTGCTTATCTGAATAACATTGGAATGAAGGTTTGTTCCAATCTCACGGCTTTAACAATAAAAGGTGTAAAAGCTCTTCCGGACGGCTCATATTCCAACGGCGTGTTTTCAAATTGCAACAAACTTCAAATAGTCACATTGGGTTCCGGTGTAAAAGAACTCGGAGCTTATACTTTTCACGGCTGTTCAGATCTGCAAAACGTTTATTTGGGTTCCGATGTATTGCGAATCGGCAATTCCGCTTTCGGTTTATGCAGAAAACTTGAATCTGTCATCTTTTCATCGGGTGATGTTACTATTGAAAAAAGCGGGTTTGCGTTTTGCGGCAATAATCAGGATTATGATCTTATAATAACGATTCCCAACGGAAAAACCGTAATCATGGAGGATGCTTTCCATTATTCGGATGCAACTGTTTATTTCCTCGGAGATATACCGGATATACAGGGTGAGCTGAATATGTACACATCCGGTAAGGTCGTATGTTATTATCCCTGCGATAACGAAACGTGGGATACGACTTTGCCGATCACGGCGGAATGGCATAAAAACCACGTTTTTTCCACCGGGACTCCGACTATATACGACGGGAATTATCATCTTGATTACAAGTGCGAAATATGCAAAGAAGCGGATCGTGCTGAACTGGATTTCATCACTTGTGCAGGTGCGGCATTTTCCGTGACGCAATCCGGTGTACCTGTAAATTATACAGTGTCAACTACGGATGGCGCAAAGGTCAATGAACTGGGAACTTCATCAACCGGTGTCTGGATAAATAATGAACTGGTAAACGGAAAGGCATTCTATAAGTTTTCGATGGATGAACCGGGTTTTCATAAACTGATTTTCAAGACCGAAAATAGTGCATCAAAAACATTTCTGATATATCTGCGTTCTCACGAATGGAATTCCGGAGTCGTAACCTCTCCCGCCAACTGCAAAAATGAAGGTGTAAAGACTTTTACCTGTTCACTATGTAAATCAACAAGAACCGAATCTATTCCCCAAACGACTAATCATGTTTGGAATAACGGAATCGAGACGAAAGCCGCAACGACCGACAGCGAGGGAGAGATAACTATTACCTGTCATGTTTGCGGTGCAACAAAAAAAGAAACTACTCCAAAATTATGCAAACACGATTGGGGAAAAGGTACAATTTTTATACCGGCATCTTTTACGGAGGCGGGGAAAATGGAATACACTTGTTCTCTTTGCGGAGAAAAGATGTGGACTGTGATACCGAAACTTGAAGTGAAATCTTTACCCGGCGACGTGGACGGAGATGGCAAACTTTCTGCGGCTGACGCACGTTTAGCGCTTCGCAAAAGTGTTGGCTTGGAAGACTATAAGGATGGCTCCGACGAGTTTATTGCCTGCGACGTAGATTTTGACGGCAAGGTATCCGCTGCCGATGCAAGGCTTATTTTAAGAGCTTCGGTCGGATTGGAAGACCCGAAAAATTGGTAATCTAAAAATACGCAAACGGACGGTTGATTATTCAGCTGTCCGTTTTATCGTTTAAAAACAATATATCAAAATCGTACGGATAATTCAAGAAAGAGCTTTTTACAGGCAGATATTTTGTTTGTACGATTGCAAATATAAGAAAATATGGTATTATTATTTTAAGAGATGAGGGACGAAAAATGACAATAAGAAAAATGCGGATGAGCGACCGTGAACAGATCGCCGACTTTTACGCTTCCATGGGCGAAAAAAGCGCTCATTTTTTCAACGTGAATCACGGGAACGAAAAAAGGACGATGGAGTTTTTTGAAAACGGCAAGAAGGACCATATCTTTTACGTTGCCGTCGAGAGAGACGAGATCATCGCTCTTGCCTTTATCTGGGATCTCAATGTGTCGGTGCCGTGGTTCGGTATCGCCGTGCGCGATTCACAGCAGGGCAAGGGTGTGGGAACGGCTTTGCTGCAGGAAGTGTTTTCCGAGCTGCTGAAGGCGGGCTACGCGGGACTTTTGCTGAAAACGGCGACTGATAATTTTCGTGCGCAGGGGCTGTATGAAAAATGCGGCTTCGAGCGGCTGGGCGTACATCCGTCGGGCGAATATCTGTATCTGAAACGATTTGCGAGGGACTGACATGACGACTGTCCGTGTGGATTTCGATAAAACGACCGGAAAGATCAAGCCCGTCCACGGGTTCAACAACGCCGCCCGTACATCGAACTACGGCCCGCTGCTGAAAAGCTTTGCGGAGCTGGCGCCGCCGTTTGCGCGGCTCCACGATACGGGCTATAACGGCAATGCGCATTACGTGGATATCCCGTGTATTTTCCCCGATTTTTCGGCGGATCCCGACGATGAAAACGCCTACGATTTCACGCTTACCGACTATTACATAAAGCACCTCGCCGAAAACGGGATACAGATCATGTACCGTTTCGGCGTAACGATCGAGCACGAGCCGAAAAAGCATCATATTTTCGCGCCCGCCGATCCGGAGAAATGGGCGGAGGTCTGCGAGCATATCGTAAGGCACTATAACGACGGCTGGGCAGACGGTTTCCATTTCGATATCGGCTACTGGGAGGTCTGGAACGAGCCGGACGGACTGAATCCGGAATGCGAGCCCTACGGCTGCCCGAACTGGATCGGCACCGCCGAGCAGTATTATGAGCTATACGTTCTCACCGCCGCGAAGATCAAGGCGAAGCACCCGGAGGTGAAGGTGGGCGGCTATTCGAGCTGCTACATCCTCGGCAAGTTTGAAAACGGCCGCTGGGTCGCGGGCGACGCCTCGTATTTCACGGATTTCCTTGCGTACGTAAAGGAAAAGGGCGCACCGCTCGACTTTTTTACCTATCACGGCTATCTCGGCAAGCAGTATCTTGAAAAGATCGAAATCGAAAGCCGCTTCGTGCGCGATACGCTGGACCGGTACGGCTTCACGGATACCGAATGCATCGACGCGGAGTGGAACGTCAATATCTGCGACGTTGAGACCGACGACCGCCGCACGCAGAATTACATAAACTACCGGAACGAAAAAGGGGCTTCGCACGTCGCGGCGAGCCTGTACGAAATGCAGAGGTGCCCCGTGGACGCCGCCATGTATTACGACGCGCAGCTCTGGGTGGCTTACGGCGGATTGTATCACGTGCCGGAGCTGACACCGACCAAAACGTATTACGCGTTCAGGCAGTTCGGCGAATTGTACGCGCAGAAAAACGAATGCGAAAGCTTCTCCGACGGCATGATCTACGCCTGTGCCGCCAAAGGCGATAAGGAGCTCATCTGCATCGCGAATATCGGCGAAAAAGCCGAGGAGATAAAACTCGACGTCGGCGGAACGAAAAAAACCACGGTCGTTATCCGTACCGCGGACAAAAATACGGATTACGAAGAAACGTATCGGGGAAGCCTCCCGGAAACGATCACGCTCGGGGGATATTCCTTCGTTACCATAGAATTTACGGAAGGCAGGGATAACGTATGATAAAAAATCTCTACAATAAGATCACGGCAACGAAACCCGGATGGTGCACCACGCAGGGCGAAAGAATGACCTACTACTCCTATTTCGCGGGGCAGAACATCATCTACACCCTCGTGTCCACCTATCTCGTTACCTATCTCATGTTCCAGGGCATCGACCCCATCAAATCCGCCGCCGTCATGGCGGTCGTCAAGGTATGGGACGCGGTGAACGATACCGTTTTCGGTGTGATCTTCGATAAGGTCAAATTCAAAAGCGGCAAAAAATATCTGCCGTGGATACGGGTCTCCACGATCCTCATCCCCATCTGCACCGTGCTGATCTTCTTTATCCCGTCCGCTTTCGGCGAGACCGCGAAGCTCGCGTGGTTCGCAGTCACCTATATGCTGTGGGACGCCGCCTATACGCTGTGCGACGTGCCGATCTTTGCGATCATCACCTCCATGACCAACAACCTCGACGAGAGAAACACGGTCATTTCCTATAAAAGTATATGGACGTATATCGGCGTCGGCATCACGACGGTGGTCGCCACGGTGCTCGTTTCGGAAAAGATCGGCGCCGGCTATTCGGTGATCGCCGTGGTGCTGTGCGTGCTTGCCTTCGCCACGATGCAGCCCGCCTCCTTCAAGCTCAAAGAGAGATATCATTCTCCGTCCGAGGAGACCTTCACCGTGCGCGCTATGTTCAAGTATCTGGTGCACAATAAATATCTTCTCATTTACTATCTCGGTTATTTCTTCTATGCCGCCCTCAATATCCAGGGCGCGCTGAACCTCTACGTATCCTATTATCTTTTCAACAGCTCCCTGTTTTCTCTGGTCGTCGAGGCGCTCAGCATGGCGCCCGCCGCCATCGTATCCCTGCTCATCCCGCATCTGATCCGGAAATACGACAAAATGGTGCTTTACCGCGCTTCGATGGCGCTCGTATCGGTCTGCGGCGTCATCATGTATTTCGTCGGTTATCATACCATCGTCGGCTTCATCATCCTTTCGGTGCTGCGCTGCATCCCGCTCGCGGTCATCTCGATCGCCATGGCGCTGTTTACGCCCGACTGCGCCGAATACGGCAAATACAAGACCGGCATCGAAGCGAAGGGCATCACCTTTGCCATCCAGACGTTCGTGGCGAAGCTCACCGCCGCCGTTTCGGGCGCGCTCGGTCTTTTCCTGCTCGGCTTAAAATCGGTCGGCTGGCAGATGGTCGAGGTGGACAGCTTCAAGGCGCTGGAGGAATCCGGCGTGGTACAGTCTGCCCACGCGCTCGATTCTCTTTGGTTCTTCTATGCGTTCGTGCCCACGATCGGCTGCATCCTTGCGTGGATCGTATGGGAATTCTATCGTCTGAAGGATAAGGACGTGCAGATCATGGCGGACTGCAATTCGGGACTCATTACCCGCGAGGAAGCCGAAAGCCGCATCTCGAAAAAATACTGATCGGGAAAACGGTGGACAGAATGGAAAAAAAGATCAGCGGCTCGTGGTTTGAATTCCGCCATCATTCCCCCGCGGAGGGCAAATACTGGAACGATACCTGCCGCGCGTTTTCCGATGAGCAGTGGCGGAAAAAGGCGGCGGAGATCGCGAAAACGGGCATGAAATATCTTGTGCTCATGAACACCGCCATCGTTTACGACGATGACGAATACTGCTATTTCGATACGGATATTTTCCCGTTCGCCGATATGGAGTGCAAAGATCCCCTCGGGGTGCTTCTCTCGGCGGCGGACGAATACGGACTCAGGGTCTTCATCTCCTGCGGCTTCTACGGAAACTGGACGAAGCCCGCCGAAAACATGAAGTCGGACGCCGTAAGGGAAAAAGCGTTCCGCGCCATGCGGCAGCTCTGGGAGAGGTACGGCGCGCATCCGTCCTTCTACGGCTGGTATTTTCCCGACGAGACCTGCATCCTCGGGCATTTCTCCAGGCATTTTATCCGGTACGTGAACGCCTACAGTGCCGAGGCGCACAGGCTCGCGCCCGAAACGAAAACGCTGATCGCGCCGTTCGGCACGAAGATCGCCGTCACGGACGGAAAATACGTGCGGCAGTTAAAAGAGCTGGACGTAGATTTCGTTGCCTATCAGGATGAGGTGGGCGTGAAAAAATCAACGACGCGGCAGACCGCGCGCTATTTCAAGCGCCTTAAAAAAGCGCACGACAAAGCGGGAAGAAGCAAACTCTGGGCGGATATAGAGCTCTTCACCTTCGAGGGCGCCGTGTACCGCTCCGCGCTGATCCCCGCGCCCGCCGAACGGATCGAAAGGCAGATCAATTCCGTTGCTCCCTACGCGGAAGAGATCCTCTGTTATCAGTATATAGGACTTCTCAACGCGCCGGAGTCTGAGGCCTTCTGCGGACATCCCGATTCCGTGAAGCTTTTTACCGAACTGCAGAAAACGGCGTTTGTTCCCGAAACGTTCACCGATCCGTAATGAAATCCGCTTGACAGAAACCAAACGGAACATTATACTGCAAAGTGAGATAAAATAAAGAAAGGTCGGGGAAAATATGAAACTGTTTTTCTCTGTTTTGCTTACCCTTGTTTCCATGTTTGCATCCTTTACGTCTTCGATCGGCTGCGGGCAGTCCTCTCAGCTGACGGACGAATGGAAAAACGTGGTGACGGAAAATTACAAGGAATTTATTGCCGAAGTGGACGGCGATAAGAATAAGATCCCGATGGTCGTTACCACCGATCAGCACGGCGCTATCACCGCCGACAGCGAGATCTACGATTTCTTCAATGAGCTTGTGGATTGGTCGAAGGTATCGAAGATCATCAATCTCGGCGATACGGTGTCAAACCAATACAATTTCAAGGAACTGCTGGCGTATGAGGCGGCAACGAAAAATCTGCCCTCCGCTAAGAGGATCGAGGTCTGCGGCAACCACGACAGAGCGACGCTCGATACCGAAAGAGGCATGTTCGTCAGCCGTATGTTCTTCCACACCGACGGCGCCGTTTATTCGAAGGATAAGCGCGTTTTCGTCGTGAAGGACGAGGAATACGGCATCCGTTATATGGCGGTCGATCCCAAGGTCTCTCCGTGGAGCTACGGCAGCGGCTTCCTTACGTCGGATATGTCCGATTTCATCATCGAAGAATTCACCAAAGCGGACGATACCGCGATCGTTCTCCTTTCGCATCCCTATCTTTTCAAGGACGCTCTGGTTGACAGAAACGGCGAGCCTTTCAAGGCCAGCGAATGGTTCATCGGCGACGCGGACAATTACGCCGAGTCGAGAGAGTCCTTTATGCAGATGCTCGAAGCGAAGAAGAATAAGACCTCCGGCGTTCTGCTCGACAGCGAGGGAAAGACCCACGCCTACGATTTCTCCGCGAGCGATTCTGAATTCCTCATGGCTCTTCACGGCCATCATCATACCGAAGGTTATGAAACCAAATACGGCGTCACGGAATTCCTGTTCCAGAGCATGACGCTCGATAACGCGCAGAACACCGAGCCTCTGTGCACGTATTTCGCTTATATCGACAAGGAAGCGAAGACCTTCAAGTGCTGGAAAAACCTCGAAGGCTATTCCGCATGGGAGATCCCCATTGCCTGATGCATTTTACGGCGCGTAAAGCGTTTTCCCTTTGACAGAACGTTATCCGGAGGTGCTTTATGGCTCATTCATCCGGCGGCGGTTCCCATGGCGGCGGTTTTCACGGCGGCAGCTTTCACGGCGGCACCGGCGGCTACGGTGCCCGCAGCAGCACGGAGGCTCCCCGCAGCCGCTTATCGGGACGCGCTTATTCAAGCCGCGGTATCCGTTCCTCGGCGTATCCGGGAGCGGAACGGTACGTTTATTATTCCGGGCTCCGTCCGCATTACGTCTATTCGGATGCCGCTCCCTCTTCCGTGCGCCGATGGCGTATCACGGCGCGTTTGATCGTGCTTGCCGTCTGCGTTTTGTTATTGGCGGGGGCGGTCTGGATGTTCTTCTCCGCGTTTGCCGGCGGCAAAAAACTGGATGCGCCGGAGACCTATGAAGTTTACGTCGAGGATTCTGTCGGGATCCTCGGCAATACCGATGATTTGTATGCCGCTTTAGAGGAGCTGTATGCAAAAACGGGTGTCTGCCCGTGGATCGTTACCGTGTACAATGAGGACTGGAAGCCGGACGGTTTTCTGGAAGACTATGCTCTCGGACTGTATTATGAGCATTTTTCCGATGAGGATCATTGGCTGTTCGTCTATTCCGTTCCGCGGGATCCGTCGGGAGAGTTCGTCGATTGGTACTGGGAGGGGATCCAGGGTGATCATACGGATCGTGCTCTTCCCGATACGGTCGGCTTTAACGAGCGACTGACCGCATTATTGTGCAATGAGGAAAAATATACCGTAACGTCCGCGTTCACCGAGGCGATCCGCGCTTATGCGGAAGGGTATGACAAACCGATATTCCGACCGCAGTTTTTGCTGTTCGGACTGCTCATGATCGCCGTTGCCTTTTTTATCGCGAGATATCGTCTGCCCGTCGGCACGGTCAAAAAAGAAGACCGCGCAAAGTACCGGGCTGTTCTCTGTCCTCCGGAAGGGAAGCACACCGAGTGTAAATGCGAATTCTGCGGCGGTGTTTATCTGTCCGGTACCTGCCGCAAATGTCCCTATTGCAGTGTCGTTTTACCGCCGGAGCAATAAGAAATTGTCTTCGGCAAATCACCCCCTCATCCCCCGATCCCGGGGGCGAAAAGGTATTCTTGTTATATGCAGATTGCTCACAACGCGAGCAATTTCTTATATAATAAAAAACCGCCGTGCCTCAGTCCTTGGTGAAGGCATTTTTCCGGCGGTTTTTTTCGCATATTTCTTGCAATCCCTTTGTAAGCCTCCTATAATAAGGGCGCATAAGCCTTGTTAAGGGGATGTACGGAAATGAAAAAAGAGAAAGACCGCTTCAGCGAGGAAGAAATTCTCCGTCAGGAAGAAAATTATATCCGCTATTACGAAGAAGAGGCGGGCCCCATCCGCATCCTTATGAAACTTTTCCGCGGGCACTACGGGCGGATGTTTCTCGGCGTCCTGTTTTTTGCCGTGAAGGTGAGCCCCGAGTGGATCGTTCCCATCGTGACCGCGAATGCCATCAACCTCGCTACCCAGCGCCCGGATGACGCGATAAAGCAGTTTATCTTCAATTTAGCGGCCGTGGTCACGGTGCTGCTGCTCAATATTCCGTTCACTACGCTCTACGTCAAAAATATGAGCCTTGCCCGCCGCAGCGTGGAGGCGGGGCTGCGCGGAGCGATGGTGCGTAAGCTGCAGCAGCTTTCCATCCCGTTTTATAAAGAAATGGAGTCCGGCCGTATCCAGTCCAAGATCATGCGTGACGTGGAGGCGGTGGAAGGACTTTCGGCACAGATCACCGAAACCATACTGAATACCGCGCTCAACTTTTCGGTCTCGCTTGTGATCGTTCTTGTCAAAAACCGCATCGTGTTTCTGTTTTTCCTGCTCAGCGTTCCCGCCGCCGTCTTTCTGATGCGCGCGTTCAACGGCAAAATGCGCCGCGCGAATTCCGATCTGCGTGTGGAGATCGAGCATACCTCCGCGGACGTTATGGATATGGTGGAACTCGTGCCGGTGACGAGAGCGCATTCGGTGGAAACGAACGAGATAGAACGTCTTACCCGTCAGCTCAATATTGTTGCCGAAAAAGGCCACCGTCTGGATACCATTCAAACTCTTTTCGGCGCCACGCAATGGGTCATTTTTCAGATCTTTCAGGTGCTTTGCCTGTTTACCACCAGTTTTTTGGCGTTCAGAAGCAAGATCGCCGTGGGCGATATAGCCTTGTATCAGACCTATTTTTCCAAGATCGTGGGACAGATCGCGGCGCTGGTATCGCTGATACCCACCATAATGAAGGGCACGGAGTCCATCCGTTCCATCGGCGAGATCCTTGCTTCACACGATACGGAGCATAACGAGGGGAAGGAAGTGCTTCCCGATATAAAAGGCGAATTTGATTTTGAAAACGTATCCTTCCATTATGCCGACGATCCCGCTCCCGTCATACGGAATATGGATCTGCACGTGAAAGCGGGCGAGACCATCGCTTTCGTGGGAAGCTCCGGCGCCGGAAAATCCACCATCCTCAACCTCGTCATCGGTTTTTACCTTGCCAACGAGGGAAAAGTGAGGGTGGACGGCCACGACGTGCGCGATATAGATTTAAGAAGCTACCGCAGCCATATCGCCGTGGTGCCGCAGACCTCGGTGCTGTTTTCCGGTACGATCCGCGATAATATCACCTACGGTATGCCCGACGTGTCGGAGGAGCTTCTTTCGGCGACGGTGAAGGCCGCCAATTTAGAGGAATTCATCGCCTCTCTCCCCAACGGCCTCGATACGAAGGTGGGCGAGCACGGCGGTAAGCTTTCCGGCGGTCAGCGGCAGCGGATATCCATCGCCCGCGCGATCATCCGCGATCCGAAGGTCATCCTATTCGACGAGGCGACCTCCGCGCTCGACAGTGTTTCCGAAAAGGAGATACAGCACGCGATCAACAATATGACCGAGGGGCGCACCACGTTTATCGTGGCCCACCGCCTTTCCACGATCCGCGACGCCGACCGCATCGCCGTCATCAGGGACGGAGGCGTTGCCGAGATCGGCTCTTTTGAGGAGTTGATGGAGAAAAAAGGCGAATTCTATAAACTGAAATCTTTACAATCCTGAAAACGAACGAAAAAGAAAAGGGAGAAGCGTTATGGAAAAATATCTCATCAATCCGAACCAGAAGATAGCGAAGATCAGCAAGGATATCTACGGCAATTTCTCCGAGCATTTAGGCAGATGCATTTACGAGGGGCTGTATGTGGGAAAGAATTCCGATATTCCGAACGTGAACGGTATGCGTAAGGACGTCGTGAACGCTCTGAAGGAAATGGGTCTGCCCGTTCTGCGCTGGCCGGGCGGCTGCTTCGCAGACGAGTACCACTGGCAGGACGGCATCGGCGCCCCCGAAAACAGAAAGAAAATGATCAACACCCACTGGGGCGGCGTGATCGAGGACAACAGCTTCGGTACGCACGAGTATTTTGAGCTCTGCCGTCAGCTCGGCTGCGATACCTATATCACCGGCAACGTCGGCAGCGGCACCGTAAGGGAAATGAGCGAGTGGATCGAGTATATGACGCTCGACGGCGAATCCCCCATGGCCAATCTTCGGAAAGCGAACGGCAGGGAAGAGCCCTTCGATCTCATATATTTTGCCGTCGGCAACGAAAACTGGGGCTGCGGCGGCAATATGGACGGCTATACCTACGCGAACGTGTATAAACGCTATCAGACCTACGTGCGCGTATACGACCGGAACCGCCCCATCTATAAGGTCGCCTGCGGCGCGAATTCCTCCGATTTCAACTGGACCGAGGATATGATGAAGAACGCGCGTTGTGAGATGGACGGCCTTGCGATCCATTATTACACCGGCTCCACGGGGAACGGCAGCGCGACGCAGTTTACGAAAGAGGATTATTACGAGACGATCCGCAAGGCGTATAAGATCGAGGAGCTCGTCACCCGTCATCTGCAGATCATGGATCGCTACGATCCCGAAAAGCGCGTGGATATGATCGTCGACGAGTGGGGCACGTGGCATCGCGTGGAGCCCGGCACCAATCCCGGCTTCCTCTATCAGCAGTCCACGATCCGCGACGCGCTTGTGGCCGCCCTCACGCTCAACGTCTTTAATAACCATGCGGACAGGATAAAAATGGCGAACATCGCCCAGACGGTAAACGTATTGCAGGCGGTGGCGCTCACCGACGGCGAAAAAATGCTGCTCACGCCCACCTATTACGTTTTCAAAATGTATAAGGATCATCAGAACAACACGCTGCTCGGCGCTTACATCACGAGCGATAAGCTCGAAGAGAAAGACTCTACGCCGCAGCTCACGCAGAGCGCCTCCATGGACGAAAACGGCGTGATCTATGCTACCGTTACGAACCTGAGCGCGGATGAGAAAGCGGAAGTGAAATGTCAGGTCGCCGACCGGGAGATAAGCTCCGTTGCCGCCGAGATCATCACCGGCAATATGGACGACTATAACGATTTCAATAAAGCGGAAAAGGTATTTATCAAAGAGTTTACCGACTTCCGAAAGACGAACGACGGCTTCATCGCCGAGCTGCCTCCCTGCAGCGCGGTCAAGTTCATTCTGAAATGACGGAAAAGGAAATGCTCCGTCCGTGCGGCAAATGTCTTTTGCTGCAGAGCGGCAAAGAGGATATCCTCGCGGATATAAAAAGCCGGATCGAAAAACTTTCACCGGACGAAAAAACGGACGAAAAAGCCTACGGGGAGAGGCTGGCGGTCTGTTCGGCGTGTGAATATCTCTTGTCGGGCACCTGCCTCAAATGCGGCTGTTACCCGGAGTTCCGCGCCGCATTTGCCTCCAACGGCTGTCCCGCAAAAAAGTGGTGAACGCCCGCTCACGAACGAAATAACGACGATAGGGGAATATACCATGATACAGAAAACGATCTCGGAAAGGCTGGATACGGGATTTCGCCCGGATAAGGAAAAATACGTTGACCATCTGCGCGAAATGATCGCCTGCCGCACGATCTCCGAGGAAAAATATTACGATAAGGCGCAGTTCGACCGCTTCGAAAGCGTACTGAAAAAGAACTATCCGAAAATATACGAAGCCGCCGAAAAGATCGAGCTTTGCGGCGCAACGTTTCTGCGTATTCCCGGCGAAAAGAGCGATTCTCCGCTCGTACTGATGTCGCACAAGGACGTCGTTTTCGAGGGAAAGAAAAAATGGAAAGCGCCCGCCTACGAGGGGCAGATCATCAAGGGCAAGATGTTCGGCAGAGGCACGTTCGACTGCAAGGGCTCTCTGTGCGCGCTGTTTGAAGCGGTGGAAAGCCTGCTCGAAGAGGGCTTCTGTCTGAGCGGGGATCTGTATATATTTGCCTCCTCCACCGAAGAGACCGCGGGCCCCGACGCGCCGTCGGCGGTGGAATGGTTCCGCGCGAAAGACATCGTTCCCGGCCTCGTGATCGACGAGGGCGGCGCGGTGCTGCGCAATCCCTTCCCCTCGCCCTATAAGCGCTTCGCCATGATCGGCGCCGTGGAGCGCTCGAGCGGCCGGCTGCTTTACGACGGCGAAAGCGCGGAACAGACGAAGAAATTCGCGAAAAAAATAAAAAAACTTCGTCCGGGTGTTTACGATATGTACCCCGAGGTCGCGGGGCTCGTGCACGGACTGTCGGAATACCTGAGTGCGCCTCTCGGCAGTATCCTCGGTGTGCTTGACCGGCATCCCGCCGCGGCGAAATTCGTGCTTACCCATGCGGGCGCGGACGCTCGTTCTTTCTGCGGCGCGATCACGGGCGCGACCGTTCCCGACGCGGAGACGAAAGCCGACCTTGAGAAAAAATACGGTGCGCTCAAAAATCCCGTGCGCGTGTCCGTTTCCGGCAATTTCTATAATAAGATCGACGATCTCGTCGGTGAAGTGAGAAAGCTTGCGCAGAGCTTTGATGTGAAGTCCGTGGAGGCCTACGAATACATCCGCGAGACCGAAAAGCCCGTTTCACCCGATTCTCCCGGGTATAAATTCGTGGGCGACGTGGCGGTAAAAGTATTCGATAACATCGGTGTTTTGCCATATCCCGTGCTCGGCAGAACGGACTCCCGCTATTTCATCGGCTACGCCGAAGACGTCATCCGCTTCGTTCCGGTGGAAATATCCCTTTCGCAGATGATGAAATTCCATTGCCCGAACGAAAATATTTTCACGGATTCCCTGCCCGGCGCCGTCGCGTTTTACCGCGAAGCCGTTATGCAGTATATGAAATGATCCTTGCGACCATTACAAAATAAGAATATCCCAATATAAAAATCGCACACACATACCGGATATGTGTGTGCAGTTTTTTTTATGTTCAAAAATGCGGATCGGACGGAAAACGGAGTGCGATCATATCACGCGGTTATCCGCCAGTACTTCCGGGAGGGTTACCATGCTGTCGGCTTCGCTCAGCTCGCGGATGACGCGGCAGGGAACGCCGGCGGCGAAGCAGCCGTCGGGGATATCGTGAGTGACTACGCTTCCCGCGCCGATCACGCAGTTGTTTCCGATATTTACGCCGGGGCATACGGTCACGTTCGCGCCGAACCAGCAGTCGCTTCCGATCGTCACGGGCTTTGCCCAGCACATACGGCGCGTCACGCCGTCGGCACAGAGGATGGCTTTGCGCTCGTCGGGGAGCATCGGATGCATGGGCGTTACGATGGTCACGTTCGGCCCGAAATTGCAGTTGTCGCCGATATGCACCTCGGCGTCGTCCTGCACGGTGAAATTGAAATTCACAAAGACGTTGTTTCCGAAAAACGTGTGCTTGCCGTAATGGAAGGTCACGGGACCCTGGAAAAAGCAGTTTTTACCTCTGCCGCCCAGCAATTCGTCGAGAATTGCTTCCCGCTTCTCCGTTTCGTCTTCGTAAAGACGGTTATAGTCCTGATCCAATTTGTGCGCTTTCAGCTTGATCGCCTTGAGCGCCGGATCGCCCGGGCAGAAAAGGACGCCCGCTTTGATTTTTTCTTCCTCCGTCATAAAAAGACCTCCTTTTTTATATGGATGTAAATTACTGCTTCGGGAGCATTTCCACAGCCTTGCGGTTGATCTCTTCGAGATTCTGCTCCGCGTTGTGGCGAAGATCCGTTTTTTCCTGCTCGGTAAGCTTGCCGGTGTCGATGATATTCTCGTCGGCGAATTTTATCAGTCCCTCGGCGAGCGCCATGCGCTTTTTCGCGTAGCCGCTGGGATCCTTGTCGTCGCGCTTGTGGGTGAGATAATCGTTGCAGTCTTTTCTGAGTCTTTCGAGTGCGTGGTTGACGGCTAAAATGCTGTCGAAATCGGGGAGCTGCCTGCCCGTTTCGGTATAAAGCTTGCCGAGAGCTTCCAAAGAGCCCTGCATTTTCGTGTAGGCCTCCGAGGTGCCGCGGAAGTTGGTGGCGCCTTTGAGCTTTTTGACGAGCGCTTTCACGTCGGCGGCGTTTTTCCGCATGGCGTCCTTGGAAAAACGGGAGGCGCTGCCGGTATAGTCGGGAGCGTCCTGCGAGTATACGGCTCTGTCGAAACGCATAGCGAAATTCTGCACCGTGTTGAAAAGGTTGTCGCCGCGCTTGCCGTTCTGTTTCTGCGGCATGCCCGCGAGACGGGAAAGACTGAGATCATCAAAGTCCTCATCGGGTACGACACGGATGAAGCCTTCCTTGAAGAAAGCGGGATCCTTGGCGAGCTTTTCGGCGTTTTCGGGCTTCGCATATTCCCGTCTGCCGGCGGCGATGCAGTTTTTCAGATGGTCGAGACGTCTGCACGCCGAGTGGATGGAGGTCTCGCTCAAGTGGTGTCCGCGCAGAGCGAAACGGAGCATTTCATGGCTCGTATTTTCAAGGCGCGAGGCCATGGAGGCGGTGATGACCTTCATGTTGTCGGTGCCGATAAGACGGTTGGCGTTGTCGGTGTAGGGATTGCGGATGTTGCCGAAGGAGGAGTCGTTGTCGATGCCCTGGATGCCAGTGAAATGGAGGCTCGTGCCTTCGCGGGAGAACTGATAGAAGAAGTTTTTGCCGTGACGGTCCACGTTGCCGCACACGTAGTCGATGACCTGCATGTCGGCGATGGCGCGCAGCGCCTCGGGGGAGTGATCCTTGTTCGGATTATAGTACCTTACGTCCGCGAGCGGATGATTGGGGTCTACGCCCTCGGCAAGCTCCATGAAGGTGCCTTCCTCGGTCTTGCCGTCTTTCACGACGTTCATGGGTACGGCGCGGCAGATGAGCTCCGGTCTGCCGAGCAGGGTCGCCATGGTGCTCATGGCGGCGTTGCGGGTATCGACGCGGTCGTTGTCCTCTAAACGGAGATCGTAGAAGTTGATGCCCACCGAGGTGGCGAATTCATCGAGCCCGTCGGCAAAAAAGCTTATCGCCTTTTTGAGGTCCTTCATGTTCGCCAGCTCAAAGGCGGTGCGTCCGGAGGCTCCGGATATGAAGTCGCGCACCATGGCCTCGTCTATGCGGTTCTGCGAAGAGCAGGCCGCCAGCAGATTGACAACGTCCTTGGAATCGTTCATTACGTCGTAATTGATCTCTTTTTTGCCGTTGAAATTGAATTTTTTCCCTCTGGCGCTTTCGCTGCGGAAATTATTGAGGAGCTCGCCGAAAATAGCGGCCGTCGCGGGATATTTTTCGGAAACTTCCGCCACGAGCTTGTTGTAGGGGAGCATCGGATCGACGGTCTTGGCGGGCGTGAACACACCGGACACGAATTCGCCGCTGCGGTTTCTCACCGTCATCGGGATACGCGTGGACTGCGCGCCGCCCCACGCCTTTGTGTCTTTCGGCGCGTTCACCGTGAGCGCACGCGCGGAATTCAGAAGAGCGGGAAAATTCTGTTTTTCGTTGGGATCGTAGGCGGCAAGATGATTGCGGTCGCGCATGAGAAGATCGTTCACGTTTTTCGCCGCTGTCAGTTCGTCGGCGTTCTTTTCACCCTTCGCGTTCAGAAAAGCCGTTACGTTCCGTACGGCGTTCGTGTAAAGCTCGAGCATGGAAGCGTGGTTTTCTGCGGTGTATTCCGTAAGGATGCCGTGAGAGTCTCTTTTATAAAAACCGGACTGGAAATCGTTGAGGGTTTTCAGCGAATCCACCGCCGCTTTGAATTCGGCGGTATCGTTTTCGCTTCCCGAAAGCTGTTCGATGGCTTCGAAAAGAACTTCGCGGGTATCTTTATTGTTCATAGTGTCCAGCGGCATATCTATTCTCCTTTATCAAAAAAACCGTATCGGTGTTTTTCCCGGTACGGTTTTTTCCGTTCCGTGAATCTGTTTACAGCTACAGTATAGCACGAAGCGTTAACAAATGTATAACATTATTTCCCGAAATCCTCTATGATCTGCGCGAACGCGTCGGCGATGGTCTTCTGCGTTTCGGGACCCATGGAATTGGTCTCGTGATAGTGGTTTTCGTTGAAGCGGTCACGCGTACCGTTGAGATAAGGCTGACCGGGGCTCAGTACCCAGTCGTTGGGCGCTACGACGTAGCCGGTCATGTCGTTGGTGTTGCTGAATACCACCATCGTGGGGTCGCCCGCGATCTCAGCGAGAGGCGTGGGATTGACTTCCGCTCCCTTGCCCGTGGCGGAGGTCTCGGCGGTCAGATAGCCGCCGTACACCGTGTATACGAAGTTTTCACCGGGCAGGAAAGCGATCTTCTGTTTACCGAAGGTCATATAGGTAAGTTCGCTGCGCATGGCGATGCCCGTGTCGCTCTCCTTGCAGGGGAAGGCCTCGAAGCTCATCGTGCCCTTCATGGCAAGGAGCGTTAAAACGTTGTTGCATACGGGCAGATAGAATTTGCGCTGGATGAATTTTATCTCCGGTATAAGCTCCTCGTCGGCTTCCACGGCACAGGCCGCCTCGGCGTACATTTTACCCTGTAATTTCACGCAGTTGAAAGGATCGTCGTCGTCGAGCTTCGCCGCGTCCATACCGCCCAAAGCGCCGCAGCCGAAGAAAACGTCCGCGCCGCACTTTTCCTTTACGCCCTCGCGCAGGAAATAGGGATATTCGCCGGAGAGCTTGCGGTTCGCGCCGCCTAAGGAATTGGGATGCGCTCCCACGTTCACGATCCACGTTTCATTGCTTCCGTCGTCGGGAGCGAAGCGGATGCGGGTGAGGACTTCATGTTTATCGGGGAATTTGCGCTTGCAGTAAAGTCCGTCCGGGATGGGCTGTAAGGCTCTGTATAATTTGCCCGCCTTGCGGTTTAAGTACGCTTCTTCACTCACCTTGAGCGATTTTTTGAAGAGCTGCTCCATGTATTCCGGATCCTTGCCGTCAGCGGGGATGCTCAAAAACGGCTTGCCCCAGTAGCCCACGGTGTCGATGCCGGAATGGCTGTGCGTGGACGTGAAATTGACGGCCTTGCAGCCCTTTATCACCTTGGAGGCGAACACGAGGTCTCTGATCCTCTTTACCTCGATGCCCGTAAGGCCCACGATGTCGGCGGAGAGCCAGATGATGCCCTCTTCATTGCCGCAGTCGATCCATAAGGCGTGTACGTACACGGGGGTCAATACGCCGTCCATGACGTGTCCCGAGCCGTGCCCGGCGATGTAGTAGGTCTTGCCCTTGGTAAGGTCGGGCATGATCTCGTCGCGGGCAAAGCCCATGCGGTATTTGTCGCCTTTGATCTCCACGGGCGCGTTTCTTTCGATGGCGGGCGCGGTCTTGGTCTTCTGTATTTTTCTGCCGTAGGCGGAGGTGATCTTTCTTATTCCTTTGGAAACGATATCAAGAGGATCCATATATTTTCTCTTTCCTTTCTCTCTTTTTGTAATATAATATCATCACGAGAAAAAAAAGGCAAGTCTTTGCACAAAAACGGCGTTTTCAAACGTATTACGGGTGAAAGGAGGCGCGATATGTCAAAAACAATTGCCGGCAAAAAAGAGTATATAACGAGCGCGGTGCTGAAATACTCCGACACCGTGTTGAGAGTCGCCTACTACCGCACGGGCGATCATCACCTCGCGGAGGATATCACGCAGGAGGTCTACATGAAGCTTCTTTCACAGAAGGAAATGACCGACGAACACCTCAAGGCGTGGCTCATCCGCTGCGCGGTGAACAAGGCGGCCGACGCTTTCCGTCAGCGCGCGAGAAAAAAAGAGGAAGCTCTGCCCGAAAACGGGGAGGATATCCCCGCGCTGTCCTATGAGAATTACGAGCTTTTGGAGCTTGTGAACGCTCTTCCCCCGGACGAGAGGACGGCGGTGTATCTGCACTACTACGAGGGATATACCGCAAAGGAGATCGCAAAAATACTTCATAAAAATCAGAATACCGTGGCTTCCCTGATCCGCAGAGGACGGGAAGCGCTGAAAGGAGACTTGCTCGATGAGTAAATATAAAGAAATGAACGAAGAAATAAAGCTGTCCGACGGCGAAAAGGAGCGGCTGATCGCCGATCTGTCCGCCGAAAAGACGAAAAATCGCCGTCCCGCGGGACTGATCGCCGCCGCGGCGGTGTGTCTGCTCGCGGTGCTCGGCGTGTTCGCGATGAAAAATCTGCCGAAAACACCGGAGGTCACGCCCTCCTTTCCCGGCGAAAGCGAACAGAGCGGCGTGTACGTTCCGAAAACGGAGATCGACGTAAACGAGGCATCATTGGATTCCATGGTCATGTTCATCGTATATAACGGGCGTGTTTATATGGGCGGCAGCTTCGTTTACAACGGGGACGACGTGGAAGCAAAAGGCGGAGCGGTGTGGGAGGAATACGCGGATATTTCCCGAAAGCTGCGTTACCGTCACGTCCCGTTCACCGTTTCGGGAGAGGAATTCGAGGCACTCAAGGGCGAATTCCTCGGCACCTGCACCGACACGCCCGACACCTGCACAAGCGAAGAGGACAGAGAGAGAGTCCGCAAAGCGTTCGAGGATCCGTCCGGTGAAAGCTTTTTCGGCATGGCGGGCGATTATTACGCTCTGAACGGCGTACCCGCGGAAAAATGTATCTGTCTCGTAACGGAGTTTGACGGCTGCCGCACGCTTCATCCGCTGTATTGTCTGAACGGGATAACGCTCGGTTCCGGTAAGGACGTTTTCGGCGATCTGCTCGATATTAAAAACGCGAAAAATATCCGGTGGCTCACCGACGACGAATGGAACGAGGGATTAGACGAGACTGTGTATTATCACGACGGCGAAACGCCCGGCGATACCGCACTCAAAGACCTCACCGTTTCCGAAGAGATATGGGGCGGCTTTATCGACGAATTGTATTCTTCCGTGCCCGTGGTACGCAGTGAGGAAACCTTTGAAACGATCGAAAAGGATATATACGAAGCCCCCTCCGGACATCTGTACGTTACGCTGGCAAACGGCATTGTCGTAAAGCTTCGTATTTTTGAAAACGGATACGCTTCCTGCGACTGCTCCTACGACCTGCTGTTTAAGCTCGAAGGCGAAAACTGGAAGAGGATATTTGACACGGTACGATAAATTTTTGTTTAGCGTTCCGCTAAACAAAAATTTCAGTTTTCAGTTTTAAGTATTCAGTTTTCAGAAAAAATACTGATATTTCGTTTTAATACGATGATTTTACACGCGGATAAACAGTTTTTCCTGTTTCAGTATAATCATTCCATGACTGAAAACTGTAAACTAAAAACTGAAAACTGCGGGCTTCGCCCGCTAAACTGCAATTTATCGTTTTGCCGAATATGATAAAAAAATATTTACAAACCTTCTTCGCGGTGGTAGAATTCTAACGTATTTTTTTTTGAAAGGCATCCGGCCATGAAATTCTCCCGCATCCTGCTGTTTATTCTCAGTACGATATTGATATTTTCCTCCGTGTTTCCCGCGGCGTACGCTTCGGAGATACCGTCGGAGACGGAAACCGTTTCCGAAGAGCCTGTAAGCGAGCCTCCCGTGGTCTCCGACGTAAAGGGCGACGCGGACGGCGACGGCAAGGTGAGCGCCGCGGACGCGCGTTTCGCTTTGCGGACGAGCGTGGAGCTCGAAAATCCGATCCCGGAAATTTACGCTCTGTGCGATTACGATACCGACGGCAAGGTGAGCGCCGCCGACGCGAGATGTATCCTCCGCGTTGCCGTGGGGCTCGACCCGTTCAAAACACAGGAGGAGATCGAAAAAGAGAAGCGTGAGGAAGAGGAAAGACAGTTCTGCGAATACGTCGACGGTGCGGTGAACGCCGTGAGCAAGGATCATATCACTTCCACGTTAACGTATCTTACAAAACAGACGCCCGACAGGGGCATTTTCCGGAACAACAACGACAAAGCGGAAAAATATCTTGTTTCCCGTCTCAAAGAAATGGGCTTTCCCGACGGCGATATCGCCGTGCATGTTTCCTCGTGGGAGGGCGTACGTATCGGCGACGTCGTGGCGAAGATCCCGACTTCGGCGCCTCATCCCGATATATATCTTCTTTCCGCGCATTACGACTGCGCCGAGGGCGTGGAGGGTGCCGTGGACAACGCGAGCGGCGTTTCCGCCGTCATGGAGGCCGCGCGGGTGCTCAAAGCCATGAAAAAGGATTTCGGCGTTGAGCTGCGTTTTGCCTTCTTCGACGGTGAGGAAAAGGGCTATATCGGCGCTTATCGCTATCTTTCCGCCAATTCCGACGACGAGGAAGCCCGGCATACCTTCATATTGAACGTGGATATGGCGGGATATTCAAAGCTCCAGCCGCAGAAATATCTGGTGGTGAGCACCGAGCCCGTGTGCGAGCCGTGGCCGTGGAGAGCGGCCAAAGCGAATTTTACGAGCAGCTCGGTGGACGCCGCCAAAAATCATCTCGGCAGTCTCGGCGAGGAAAAATATTATTCTCCCGTTTCGGCGGGGATGCACGATATCGTGCCGTTCCGCAAAAACGGGATGGAATGCGCCACGCTTTCGTGGCGGCAGTACGACTCCTATTCGTCCCACGGAAGCGACTACGGACTCTCGTCTCCCTATACGATCCACACGTCGAAGGACACCCTTGAAAACCTCGATATAGACTCCGTGGCGAACGCCTCGCGGCTGATGACGGCGGCTGTGTTGTTTGCTCTGAAAAAATAACGTTTTACCGGTGACAGAATGAAAGCTCTGCTTGAAAAGATAAAAGATTTCGTTCCCTCGTGCGAGCAGGAACGAAAGGACAAAGAGATCATCCTCCGTTTTGCGGAGAATGCTCCCGACTGCCTGCTGAGGGACAACGAAACGGCGCATTTCACCGCGTCCGCGTGGATCGTTGACCGTGAGCGCACGAAGGTGCTGTTCGTGTATCATAAAATATACGATTCGTGGAGCTGGGTAGGCGGTCACGCCGACGGCGACGCCGATCTTTCTGCCGTCGCTCTCCGGGAGGCGAACGAAGAGACCGGGATCACCTCGGGCAGACTCGTTTCGGACGATATCCTTTCGCTCGAGATCATCACCGTGGAGGCGCATATCCGGAAGGGGCAATACGTCGCCCCGCACCTGCACCTGAATCTCACCTATCTCATCGAAGCGGATGAGGACGAGCCGCTGACGCTGAACGAGGACGAAACGAAGGGCGTGAAATGGTTCACGTTCGACGACGCGCTGAAAGCCTCGAACGAGCCGAAGATGAAGGACAGAATTTATAAAAAACTGATCGAAAAGGCAGTATAAAACGATCCCCGTCGGATAATTCCGGCGGGGATTTTTACTGTCAATTTTTCAGCATGTCCAGCGTCATATCGCGCATTTTGTATTTGAGTATCTTACCGGCGGCGTTCATCGGGAATTCCTTCACGAAGAAGAAATACCGCGGTACCTTGTGCCGCGCCATGTTGGCATTGCCGTAGGCGCGCATTTCGGCTTCGTCGGTCTCTTCGCCGTCCTTTACGATGATCCAGGCGCACACCTCTTCACCGGCGGCCTCGTCGGGAACGCCGATGACCTGCACGTCCTTCACCTTCGGATGGGTGAGATAGAATTCTTCGATCTCTCTCGGATAGATATTTTCGCCGCCGCGGATGATCATGTCCTTGAGCCGTCCCGTTACTTTATAGTAGCCCTCGGGAGTGCGGCAGCAGATATCACCGGAGTGGAGCCAGCCGTCGGCGTCGATGGCCTGCTGAGTCGCGTCGGGCATCTTGTAGTAGCCCTTCATCACGTTGTAGCCTCTTACGACGAATTCGCCGTTGCCGCCGTCGGGCATATCCGCGCCCGTTTCGGGGTCGATGATCTTGCACTCGATGCCGGGGAACGCGCTTCCCACGGTTTCGGTGCGGAGTTCGAGGGTTTCGTTGACCTCGCCCATCGTGCAGCCGGGGGAGGCCTCGGTCTGGCCGTATACGCTGAGGATCTCCTTCATGTTCATTTCATCCGCCGCTTTTTTCATCAGCTCGGGCGGACAGTTGGCTCCCGCCATGATGCCCGTGCGGATGTGCGAGAAATCGGTCTTCTTGAAATCCGCGTGGCTGAACATGGCGATGAACATGGTGGGAACGCCGTTGAAGCAGGTGATCTTCTCATCGGTGATGCAGGCGAGAGAGGATTTCGGGGAGAAATAGGGCAGCGGCGAAAGCGTGCCGCCGTGGGTCATGGTGGAGGTCATGGAGAGCACCATGCCGAAGCAGTGGAACATCGGCACTTGGATCATCATGCGGTCGGCGGTGGAAAGATCCATGCGGTCGCCGATGATCTTGCCGTTGTTGATGATATTGCTGTGCGTGAGCATAACGCCCTTGGGGAAGCCGGTCGTACCGGAGGTGTACTGCATGTTGGCAACGTCGGACGGGCGCACCAAAGACGCTCTTCTGCGCACTTCCTCCTGCGGAACGCTCGCGCCTCGTGCGATCATATCGTGCCATTCGAGGCAGCCGGGCATTTCAAAGCCGACGGTCACGACGTTGCGGAGGAACGGGAGCTTTTTGGCGTAGAGCGAGTCGCCGGGCGTCAGCGAGGCAAGTTCGGGGCACAGCTCTTTGATGATATCGCTGTAGCTGATGGCTTTATAGTGGTCGATCATCACGAGCGTGTGGGTATCAGACTGGCGCAGAAGATATTCGAGCTCGTGGATCTTATATTCGGTGTTGATGGTCACGAGCACCGCGCCGATCTTCACGGTCGCCCAGAAGGTGATGAACCATTCGGGCACGTTGGTCGCCCATACCGCCACGTGATGTCCCGGTTTTACGCCGAGGCTGATGAGCGCCGCCGCGGTGTCGTCCACGTCCTTGCGGAACTGGGAATAGGTGCGCGTGTAGTCGAGGGTCGTATAGCGGAAAGCGTACTGGTCGGGATAACGCTCCGTTACCTCGTCGAGCACCTGTGAAAAGGTCTTGTCCAGTACGTCGTATTTTTTCCACGGGAACGAGCCCGTGTGGGAGCGGTTGAAATAGAGCGGAGCTGTCTTGGTCTTGTTCTGTGCGAAGCCCGCGATGAAACTCGCGAAGTGTGTGAGAACGATATCGGCGTCGTCGATCTCGTCGTTGTTGTCCACGGCCACGAAGCCGTCGTAATTGAGGGAGCCGAGCGCTCTCACGAAGCTCTCGAACGGAAGGTCGCCCTCACCCAAAAGCACGTTCACGCCGTCTTTACGGTCTCCTAAGCGCACGTAGCGGATGTAGGCGCCGAGCTGTTTTATGGTGGTTTCCGCCGTTTCGCCCGCCGTGAAGTACGTTTCTCTTATGTTCCACGCCGCGCCTAAAACGGCCGAAGCGAAATGATTGATGAGCTCGGTGATCTTCGAGGTGTCGGAGAATTCTCCCGTCGTTTCGATGAGGATCTCGGTGTCGGAGGCTTCCGCCCTTTTTACGGCGGCGCCCATGAGCGCGTACAGCGCTTCGTTGTCCGCTTTTGAGGCGCGGAAGATGACGGTACCGATGCCTGCCGCCGCTGCCATGTCCACGTATTTCCTGAGATCGTCGGGAGCCGCGCCGTTTTCGTCTATATTTCCCGGATATGTGATCGCGGAAACCGCGAGATTGCGATTGTTGAGCTTTCTCTTGGCGTCGCTCTGCTTTTCGCTCCGGAAGATGCTGTCGGCGTGGTGCTTCCGTTCGCCCGCCGCGTCGAATATTTCAAAACCCGAATAGCCGTAATCGTAAGCGAAACGGCAGGTATCGAGAAAGGATTCTCTTTTTACGTTTTCCGTTGAGAAGGTGAGTTTCATGTCAATTCTCCTCGGCGGCGATCTTATTGAGCGCGTTGATATACGCTCTTACGCCCGCGCCTACGATATCGGTGGAAAGACCGGTGCCCGCGTAGAGCTTGCCGTTGTTTCTCAGACGTACGAGGGTGGAGCCGAGAGCTTCTTTGCCCTCCGTGACCGCCTGTATCTCAAAGGCGTCCAGTTCGTAGTGATAGCCGATGCACTGCTCAATGGCGCGGAAGGCCGAGTCGATGGGACCGTCGCCGAGCGCGACGCCGCCGAGCGCTTCGCCGTTTTTGTCGAGTGTGACCTGCGCCATGGAAGAGCCGTTGGAAGAGCAGGTGGCGGAGAACGAAACGAGGTGATATGCCGAGGGGGCCTGCATGGCGTTGGCGGCGATGAGCGCCTCTAATTCCTTCGCGCTTACGGAATTTTTCCGTTCGCAGATCTGCATGAGAGCCTTGTGCACCTTGCCGTTGTCCTCGTCGGTGAGGTCGTAGCCTAAGATCTTTACCGCCTCGCTCACTTCCGCGAGCGTGCTTTGCGAATCAAGGAAAATATCGGCTTCTCCGGCCGGAGCGGAAGCCGCGGGGGAGGAATGGCGGATGCCTTTAATGACCGAGTGTATGTCTCTGTTCAGCTCGGTG
Source organism: Acutalibacteraceae bacterium (assembly GCA_045616815.1). Lineage (GTDB taxonomy): Bacteria > Bacillota > Clostridia > Oscillospirales > Acutalibacteraceae > RUG806. Next base: position 4,335 of record JAZLHN010000092.1, on the reverse strand, counting down.
GAGATGAGCGACGTTCCGGCGCATAACTTTGCGCCCGCCGCGTTCATCATGGCGGCGAATTTTTCGGTGAGCAGCACGTTTTTGCCCGCCATCGCGGTCTTTACACCGTCGGCACCCGCTTCGATCGCGGCCGCCGCGCCAGCCGTCGCCATGCTGATATTATCGGAAAGGCAGACGAAAACGGGAAGTCCGCACTTATCTTTCACCGTTTTTACGAGCTGTGCTATATCTGCGGGCAGGGAAAGCCCCGCGTCGTCGCATAAAGTGACACAGACCGCGCCGTTTTCTTTGGCTGCCAAACAGGCATTTATGAGGAACGCCTCGTCCGCGCGGGTAGCGTCAAGCGCGATGAATTCCACGTTATCGCATTTTTCTTTCGCAAGGGAAACGAGCTTCGCGATGTTTTCGAGCATGGCGGGCTCCTTCATGCGGAAGGAGTATTCCATCTGCGCGGTGGAAACGGGAAGCACGATCTGCAGACAGGGCTTTTTCGCGGTCTTTATGCATTCCCATGCGCATGCGATGCTTTTTTCGTCCGTTCCTGCGGGGAGGGCGAGCTCGCAGTTCTTTATGAGAGAGGCGATGGTCTTGCAGATGATCGCGTCCTCTTTTTCGCGCCGCACGGGAGGAAGCTCCAGCTTATCGGCGCCTATATTGTCGATGCACGCCGCAATGGCGGTCTTTTCGCGGAACAAAAGTCCCGTCGGATCCTCCGCCGTAAGCGCTTTCAGCGTAAAATCGCATACCGTTATTTTTTTCATACTATCCGCCCCTTTGTACTTCATAAAAAAAACCGCAGAGAACACACTCTCTGCGGGATGATCTTTTCAGACCACGGTACCACCCGTTTTGCCGTAAAAACGGCCTCTCATCAGGGCTCCGATAAGCCCCCGCGCTGTAACGGGCGCGCCCGTCGCCTCCTAAAAGCACCGCTTTTTCAGAGGCTCTGCTCCGGTACGAGACTGCCTGCGGCTTCTCTGCCGCCTTGCACCTTACGGCGGCTCTCTGTGAGAGAAGAACTCCCCGGGCTTAATACCATCCCTGCATTTATACATTCCAAATTATAATCTTCGGAGCGGATATTGTCAATAGGTTTGCTTTGAACGCATACATGAAAAAAATTAAATCTGCGGTTTAATATAGATTTCTTAATAGAAATATGGTAAAATCGGAACGGAAAAGGAGGAGAGAGAATGAAAAAAACGATTTCTCTTATTTTGTCTTTTTGTCTGCTCGTCTGTTTTGCTCCCGCTGTTTTCGCCGGGGAGTACGACGGCAAGACCGTGATCATCCATACCAACGACGTACACGGCGCGATAGAGAAGTATGCTTATATCGCCGGGCTGAAAAAAGATTTTGAGGAAAAGGGCGCCGAGGTCGTTCTGGCGGACGCAGGCGATTTTTCGCAGGGCACTACGGGCGTCAGCACGGATAAGGGTGCCTTTGCCGTTACGATGATGAACGCCGTCGGGTACGATATCGCCGTACCGGGCAACCACGAATTCGATTACGGCGCCGAGCAGCTTACCGAAAATCTCGGAAAAGCCGAATTCGCCGTTTTGTGCGCCGATATCTTCAAGGGAGAATATCCGCTTTTCCCGGAAAATTTCCTGTATGAGACCGGGGAAGGACTCAAAATAGGCTTTTTCGGTCTGGATACGCCCGAAGCGCAGACGAAGGCCAATCCTGCGCTCATCAAAGGGCTCACCTTCCTCTCGGGAGAAGAGCTGTTCAAGGCGGCGGAAAAACAGGTGGCGGCGCTCTCGGATGCGGATATCGTCATTTGTCTGTCGCATCTCGGTGTCGATCCGGCTTCCGCTCCCCATACCTCGTACGAGCTTTATAAAAACGTGAAGGGCATAGATTTCGTCATCGACGGCCATTCCCATACCGTTATGACGGAGGGGGAAAAGGGCGAGCCGATCCAGTCGACGGGCACGGGGCTCGAAAACGCGGGCGTGATCGTGATCGACAACGAAACGAAGAAAATCGAGGATAATTATCTCATAGGCATCGACGATACCGTCCCCGCCGATGAGACCGTGAAAGCGATCGCCGACACGAAGCTTGAAAAGATCAACGAGGAATACGGCGCGGTGTTCGCGAAAAGCGCGGTGGAGCTCAACGGCGAAAAAGCGCCCGGCAACCGCACGCAGGAAACCAATCTCGGCGACCTCATCGCCGACGCGATGCTGTGGGCGGTGAAAAAAGAGCCGGAAAGCCTTGACGCAGCCCCGGAAAACGTGGTGGCGGTCACCAACGGCGGCGGCATCCGCGCATGGATCCACGAGGGAGATATCACGAAAAACGACGTGAATACCGTTCTTCCGTTCGGAAACACGCTCACGGTGGTGTACGTGACGGGAGAGCAGCTTTTGGAAGCGCTCGAAGCGTCCACCTTCTGCACGCCCGAGGCTTTGGGAGGCTTCCCGCAGGTGTCCGGTATGACCTACTTTGTGGAAACGATGAAGAAATACGATCCGAAGCCGGAGACCTACCCGGGGTCCACCTATTACGGCCCCGACGCTATCAACCGCGTCACGATAAAGGACATCAACGGAAAAGCGTTTGAATCCGACGCTGTTTACGCCGTCGTGACCAACGATTTCTGCGCCGCCGGCGGCGATACCTATTACGCTTTCGCGAACGCCGAAAAGCAGTTCGATACCGGACTTCCTCTCGACGAGGTGCTGATGGAATATATCGGCGAAGAGCTCGGCGGTGAGATCGGCGAAGCATACGCGCAGCCGCATGGCAGGATAAAAGTGAAAATGTCGCTTGGGAATATCATCAAAACGTTTTTCCTCAAGCTGTGGACGGAGATCCGGAATTTCTTCACGGGGATCTTTGTGAAGGTAAAAGAATTATTTAAGTAATAAAAAGGCGGTGCGTTTATGGCAAAGGCAATACCGAGTAAAAAACAGCTCGAATGGGCGGATATGGAGATTGGCGTGATCATCCATTACCTCGTGAATATCTACAATCCCGATTTCGAGGAATACAAAACGGAGGCGGTCCGCACGGAGCTTTCCCCCGACCGCTTCAAGCCCTCACGGCTCGACCCCGAGCAGTGGGTGATGAGCGCGGCCGAGGCGGGCGCGAAATACGCGGTGTTCGTCGCCAATCACTGCACGGGCTTTTCGCTCTGGCAGACGAAGGTGAACGACTATTCCTGCGCCTCGATGGAATGGAAGGGCGGCAAGGGCGACGTGTTCAGGGAATTCGTCGACGCCTGCAAAAAATACGGCATCCGCCCCGGCGTGTACTATTCCACGGGCTGTAACGGCTATTACAATATCAACGACGAGTGGGAATGGGACTATAAGTCGGAATATTATCAGAATTACGTAAAATGCGTCGAAAAGCAGGTCACGGAGCTGTGGAGCGAATACGGCGAGATGTTCGAGGTCTGGTTTGACGGCGGCATCGTGCCGAAGGAAGAGGGCGGCCCCGATATTTTCCCCATCCTCACGAAATATCAGCCGGAGGCGCTGGCGTTCCAGGGTCCCGTCGGTTATGCCCATAATCTGCGCTGGGTCGGCAACGAGGACGGTGTCGCGCCCGAGGAGTGCTGGGGCGCGTGGAACGGTGAAGACCGCGGCGGCGATCCGGACGGAAAATACTGGGAGCCCGCCGAGACCGATTTCCCGAACCGTACGCACGAGGCGTTCGGCGGCGGCTGGGGTTGGAAAGAGAACGAAACGCAGTATGCGCTCACGGCCGAAGAACTCTTGGATTGCTACGTAAAATCGGTCGGCCGGAATTCCAATATGCTCATCGGCATGGCGATCTCCACCGAAGGCGATTTTGAGGACGAGGAGCAGTTCCGCGCGTTCGGCAAGCTCATGAAAGAGACCTTCGGTACGCCGAAAGCGGAATGGATCTCTCCCGACGGAGCGGAGTTTTCGCTGAACGTCAAAGGCGTAAAAGCCGGTTATCTCACCCTCTGTGAGGATATCACGGCAGGACATAACGTGAGAGCCTTTTCTGTGTATGCCGACGGAAAAAAGATCTGCGAAGGGCATTGCATAGGGCATAAACGTATTATTCCGCTGCACGGTATCGAAGCGGACGAAATAAAAGTCACCCTCGACGAATACGACGAGGGCGCGAAGATAAAAAGTATTCAGATTTTCTGAGAGAACGTAAAATTTTTGTTTGAACGCCGGGGGCGTTCAAACAAAAGAGTTGAGAGTTGAAAGTTGAGAGTTGAGATAAGGAAATCGCTTGCGCGATTTGATTCTATCACTTGAAACTATTCACTTGTTCGACAACATTAAGAGCGATATATTGCTTTAGTTGCTCCCGTTTGTACCTGCTTTTATATAAACGGGT
>JAZLHN010000091.1:0-2411 GCA_045616815.1 Acutalibacteraceae bacterium | reverse complement strand
GCAGGTTGGCGAACAAAACGAAGCATATGAATCATAACGCCTCCCCTCTTAGGGGAGGGGAACCAACCGACAGGTTGGTGGAGAGGTTCATAGCTCAGTTTGCCGTATAATCGTTGTCGCGGCGGCATTCTTGGAACCTCTCCGCCACGCTCACGCGCGGCCCTCCTCCCCTAAGAGGGGAGGAGTTGTGTTAGTTTGTGCCGCATTCGTCTGCGCTTCAAACAAAAATTTATCGTTCCGAAAAAGAAAATCGGAAACCGATCCCCGATTTCCGATCTCCGATTTATTTTTCCATGACCGCGATGAGCTCTTTCCCGTTGACCTCAAGGGTATCGGTGATCTTATAGCCGAGCTCTTCGTATTTTTCGATAAAGTTTTCCGTCTTATACCGCATGTCGATCAGCACGTAATCCGATTCGCCGCGCTTGACGGGATCGTGGTACTCTATCTCATACACGTCGTCGCGGTTGGCAAGATGCGGCAAAAGGAACGTGGAGCAGACTACACTCTTATCCTCCGGGATGCTCTCGCAGAGCTCTTCCATGGCGGCGTAGTTCTCCCGTCCCGAAACGTAGAGCGTGACGTAATGCGAAAAACGCGGAAGCACCGCGAAGATGAAACACATTGCGGTAACGACGGCGGCGGTGTTGAGCATCGCACGGGACGTCACCGGATGGATATCCGACAGATTCAGGATGGAGAGATAGAAGAGGAACACGAAGCTGCCGAAAGCGTACTGATAGCCGATGCGGTACTGATAGACGTAGAGCGTCATCAGGTTCACGAGCACCATGGGCAGGAGCAGGATGAGCCGCGAGGGCTTTTTCGACGTAAAGGGCAGGAAGCACAGCGGCAGCGTCATCTGCAGGATGAACAGGAGCTTATCCGAGAACGTGCCGTCCTTGCTCACGAACAGCTGCGAGAAAACGTAGGCGGGATCGGCAAGAATGTTCTTTATCATATCGGCGAGCCCGCCGTCGCCCGCGATGAAATTGGAATACCGTCCGGTCATCGCGCCGTTTCCGAAATGCGAGAGAAGCCCTAAGGCAACGACGAAATAGACGACTGCACCGAGAGCTGTGATCGAGCCCGCGAGCACCTTTTTGCGGTCGAAGATCATATACAGGGCGAAGATGGCGATATAGACCGCGGCGTCCTCTTTCACAAGGAGCGTGAGCCCCGCGAAGATGCCGAACGGGACGTATTTTTCTTTTTCGAAGAAATAAAACATCCACAAAAGCAAAGGCACGAGGAAGCAGTTTTCATGGAAATCGTAATTCGTGCCGCTCACGAGCACGGGGCTGAGGAGGAAAAGGCACGATACGAATGCCGCTCGCATGTTGGAAAGCGAATATTTCTTTGCGATCAGATATACGGGGATAACCCCGGAAGCGAGCAGAAGGATCTGCGCGATCTGTAACGTCACACCCGAGGAAAACAGACAGAAGAGAGGCAGCAGGGCGTAGTAGATCGGAGAGATATGCACGGCGAAATGCGAGAGATACACGTCTCTTTCGCAGGTGGTGTAAGGCGTGAAATGCGCCTTCATGTTATAGAACATGTTGCAGAAAATGCCGAAATCGTAGTTCGGGCACGAGAAGGTGAGATAGCGCAGTACGCTCGTCGCGCCCGCGAGGATCACAAACAGCGTGACCGACAGAACGATGACGAACAGAGCGGAATCCTTCGTCAGATCTTTTTTGACGAACACCCATCCCTTCTGCACGTAATAAAACCAGAGCAGCGCCCACGCCGCGCCGAGACCGAACAGCGTATACCAGCCGTCGGCGCTCAAGGCGATGAACAGCGTATAGATCCCGAAGAAGACCGGAAGAAGCACGCGATCGGTGTTCAGTTTTTTGAAAATAAAGGATAAACCGGTGAAAACGGCAAAGGAGATCAGGATCACGCCGGCGGTAAGCCCCAAACCGACCTTCTTATAGCCGTTCAGGTCGAAAAAGGTGCCGTCCGCGTACAAGGAAACGAACACCGGGGCAAAACACCACGGTGCCAACAGACGAACGATCAGCGTTCCCGACACGAGATCGTAAAAATTGTTGAATTTTTCCTTGATTTTTTCGCCGCCGCCATATTTTTACTATTTTATTATACACGACAACGCTTTTTTTGCAAGAAGAAAAAACAGAACGGGAAATGGCAGGTTAGCGGCTTCGCCGCTAACCTACCGAGAGTTGAAAGTTGAGAGTTGAAAGTTGAGATGTGGACGGGCTTCGCCCGTACCCGTTTATATAAAAGCAGATATAAACGGGAGCAACTATAACAATATATCGCTCTTAATGTTGTTGAACAAGTGAAATGTTTCCAGTAATAGAATCAAATCGCGCAAGCGATTTCCTTATCTCAACTCTCAACTTTCAACTCTCAACTCTTTTTTTTGTTTGTTGCAAAAA
>JAZLHN010000090.1:0-5484 GCA_045616815.1 Acutalibacteraceae bacterium | reverse complement strand
ATCGACGCGCTCGCAGCGGCGGGCGGCGTGGATTTCGCCGTTGTGAAGAGCAGTACCGTCCGTATGCTTATCTGTTACGTCGCCTCGGCGATCCTCTCGTACGTTCTCGCCGTGCTGATGATGAAAATGAGCCAGAGCATCGTCTATACGATGCGCCGTCAGCTTTTCGAAAAACTGACCTCGCTTCCCGTCGGCTATTTCGACCGGCATTCTACGGGCGATATCATCAGCCATATCTCCTACGATATCGACACGATCAACGCATCGCTTTCCAACGACCTTCTGCAGATTATGACGAGCATCTACACCGTCGTAGGCTCGGTCGCTTTCATGTGGCGGATCTCCAAGCCTTTGCTGATCGTCTTCGTCGTCACGGTGCCGATCGCCGTGATCTTCACCCGCTACCGCTCCAAGCGTATCCGCCCGCTCTTCCATACCCGCTCGAAGAAGCTCGGCGAGCTCAACGGCTATGCGGAGGAAATGCTGTCCGGCTGCCGTACGATCGGCGCGTACCACCGGGAAGAGGAGATCGGACGCCGCTTCAACGAGCGGAACACCGACTCTATGAACGCCTATTACAAAGCGGACTACTACGGCTGCACGATGGGCCCGACCGTCAATTTCATCAACAATCTTTCGATCTCGCTCGTGATGATTCTCGGCGGTATCCTCTATATGGTATCGCAGAACGGAACGGTGGGGGAGGCGTCGCTCTTCTTCATCACGCTCGGCGGCGTCGCGCAGTTCGTCCAGTACTCGCGTAAATTCGCGGGGCCGATCAACGAATTCGCGAACATCCTGAGCGAATTGCAGTCCGCCTTTTCGGCGGCGGACCGCGTTTTTCGCATCCTCGACGAAGCGCCCGAGATCGGCGACGCCGAAGACGCCGAAGAGCTTACGGACGTGAAGGGAAGCGTGGCGTTTTCGGACGTTACCTTCGGTTATCTGCCCGAAAAGACCATCCTGCGGGATATCGACTTCTCTGTCGACCCGGGGCAGACCGTTGCCTTCGTCGGCCCGACGGGCGCGGGAAAAACGACGCTCATCAATCTGCTGATGCGTTTCTACGATCCCGATACGGGAAGTATCCGCATCGACGGACACGACTCTCTGTCGCTCACACGCGCGTCCCTGCGGCGGGCGTACACGATGGTATTGCAGGATACCTGGCTCTTCCGCGGAACGGTATATGAAAATATCGCCTACGGGCGCGAGGACGCCACGAGGGAAATGGTGAAGGAGGCGGCGCGCGCGGCGCGTGTCGATCAGTTCATCGACAGCCTGCCGGACGGATACGATACCGTGCTGACGGACGAAGGCGTCAATATTTCCAAGGGACAGCGGCAGCTCATCACCATTGCCCGCGCGATGCTTGCCGATTCCCGGATGCTCATCCTCGACGAAGCGACGTCGAACGTCGATTCCCGCACCGAGATAAAGATACAGGAGGCCATGCGCGAGCTGATGCGGGGACGCACCTGCTTCGTCATCGCTCACCGCCTTTCTACGATACAGAACGCCGACCGTATCTACGTTGTTCAGAACGGGCGGATCACGGAGTCGGGCAGTCACGACGATCTGATGGTGCAGGGCGGCTTTTACAGTACGCTCTATCAGTCGCAATTCCGCTGAGCACGGGGCTCCCGAAGCCATACGGACCGATTTAAAAAACGACAGGGCCGCGATGGAACGTTTCCGTTCCGCCGCAGCCCTGTTTTCTGTTTATTGCCGTTTATCGGTATCGTACCGTCCGGAGGATCAGATGATGCCGCAGGGGATAAGGATCGCTAACAGCACGGCGACAAGACCCCATTCTCCGATCAGGAAAGCTTTTCTCTTTTTCGGCTCCATATCGGGAATGTAGTTGCTCGCAAGGAAGAAGGGCACGTAGGTCGTGATGAATACGGGAAGCACGCCCCACCATTTGTATACCCAGAGGAACGAGCCGTTGTCCGTTGCGGCAAGGAAGGATTCGAACAGCGCGAAAAGCACCGCCATTTCCACGGCGCCCACAAGCTTGCAGCTCAGGCCTTTTTTGCCGTTTTTGGCGAAATATCTTTTGTTTCTGTCGTCGGGCAGCATCTTGAAGGAGATCATGCCGGCAAGGGAGAACATCATGGAAAGCTCCCAGCATACGCCGATGAGAAGGATGAACGTCGTGGATCTGTTGGAAACGGACCAGAGCGGGTATCCCGTTACGTGGCCTATGATCGCGTTGGCGATCTCATACAGCCAATGCACGCCGTAGAGCGCGAGACCGGCATAGACCGTTTCATATTTTTTGTTTTTGATCTCCGTCCAATAGATGTAAAATACAACGGCGAGGATGAAAATAAAAGTCCAGTTAAAGTTTTCGGTACTTCTTACGGCAATGGCGTCCACAAGAGCTTTTGCCTCAGCCGAGCCGTCGCCCCAGAATTTGAACATAACAAAACCTCCGATACTGTTTTTTGGAAACGTACGTTCCGATTCGATATTACTACAGCGCATATCGTATTGCAATGGGTTTGAAAAAAATATTTCTGTTGAAGCATTCACTATACGTGATATAATATAGATAAATTTTTACAGAGCGTATCCGCTTATGAGCGGTGAGACCGGGAGGTACAAATGAGAGATCTATCCTATTTGACGGATTCCTACGATGAAAAGATAAAGCGCATCCATGATATCGGCGCGCCGCTCAATTTCGTTTTCATTACCGATCAGCACAACCGCATGAATTTCTACGACGAGGATTTCAAAGCGGGACGCAGGGAAGCCGTCCCGTACGAGCTTGCCGCCGATCATATCCGCTCCATACAGTACATCCTCGACCGCTGTCCCGAGATCGACTTCGTTATCTGCGGCGGCGACGTCGGCGACGATTATCACCCCGATACGGAGCTGTATAAACAGTCCGTCCGCGAGGTGTACGAGGAGCTGTACAAGCTCACCGTGCCCGTGCACTGCATCATCGGCAATCACGACGACGGGCTGGGAAACTGCCGCGACAGAGGCTACGATGCTCACGAGCACAGCATCCTGCCGCAGGAAATGCACGATATCTGCATGAAGAACAATCCCACGGCGGAAAATTACTATTATATCGACACCCCGTCCGGCTACCGTCTCGTTTTCCTCAACAGCATCGACTACCCGTATCTGTTCAACGAGGACGGCACGGCGCCGTTCGGATGGCGATTAGAGATCTCCGATAAGCAGGCGGATTGGTTTTCCGAAGAAGCGCTGGCTACGGAGAACAAAGTGATCGTCTTTTCCCACGCGCCGCTGCATAACGAGGGCGTGTTCGGCACGGAGGGTATGCCGCAGGGCATAAAGCCCTTCGACGATACGCTGAACGCGCCGAGAATGCTCTATGCGATCGCCGAGCACGACAACGTGATCGCCAATATCTGCGGGCACGTCCATTTCGACAATATCGTATATAACGGCCGGTATCTGACGATCACAACGCTGTGCTCGCTCGTGCAGCAATGGTGCCCGACCTGCCCCGAAAGAGTCATCGGCACGCCCACGGAGACCGCGTTCGACGTCTTCTCCGTCACGGATGACGCCGTATATATGACGCGCTTCGGAGCGGGAGTCGACCGTCAGGCGGCGATCATCCAACGGCATCCGAAGTATTAAGGATCGAAAGGCTTGTCTGCGCTCCCGATTGAATATGTGAAAAAATGAGGTCGCTTATGAAAGACTCGTTCCGAAAATTCATAAAAAAATTAACGCTTTTTTGGTGCTGTGTTATGATAACAGGCAGTATTCATATTGTCAGCTCGGCTGCGGCGGCGCCGGTAACGGTTTCCTCGGCCGATGAATTCTTAAAAGCCGTTGAGGAAGCGGAAAACGGCAGCCGCATATATCTGAAAGGCGGCGTCTACCGTTTTGCTTCTCCCGTTTCCTTCGACGGAATAAAAAAGGATATAACGATTGCGTCCGTTCCCGGAGAAACGGCCGTGCTTACGAACGCCTGCCCCGTGTCGGAATGGACGGAAGTAACGCTGAACGGCGTAAAGGCTTTTTCCGCATCGGCAAGCGGCAAAAGAATATCCGCTCTCTTTTCCGACTCCGGAAAACTCGCCGTGACAAGGCTGCCCGAATCCGGATATTATACCATTGATAAGCCCGATTTATCCGACACAAAAGGCGAGGGCAACGACCTTGCCTCAAACGGCTTTTATGCCGACGATCTGAAAAAAGCGCCGTCGAATCTTTGCGACGTTACGGTCGAGATCCTGCACCAATGGGTCAGTGAGGTCGAAAAGCCCGTATCCTTCGACGAAGACACGGGGCTTTTCCGGCTCGCAAGATATTCGGGCCGACCGATCGAAGCGGGCGACCGGTATTTTCTGCAGAACGTGCTCGAAGGGCTCGATACCCCCGGAGAATGGTGCTTCGACTCGGCAGCCGATAAGCTGTACTACGTTCCCTTCGAGGGAGAAACGGCAGACAGTCTTGTGCTTTACGCGTCATCCGGCGCGCTTCTTATGAGCATTGAAAATTCATCGGGGATCACGTTTGAAAATATTAAGTTCGCGGATACGGGCTGGGAATACTCGGATGATAAATACCTGAATATGGATATCCACACACGCCTCAGAGAGCATGAGGTCTCGTCCGTGCAGGGCGCGGTCGACGTGCGCGGTGCCATCGACGTTATTTATTCCGACAATATCAACTTCAAAAACTGCGATTTCGAAAATATCGGCGCGGCGGCGCTCCGTTATTTTACGGGCGCGAAGAACTGCGTGGTCGATTCCTGTTATTTCGGCGATATCGGCGCGAACGCGATCTTTATCGGCGGGCGGTATTTCATCGGAGAAAAAACCGATGAGATCCGGGAAAATATCGCGGAGAATATCACCGTCGGAAACTGTGAGATCGAAAAATACGGCAGACAGTTTTTCGGTGCCTGCGGGATCATCGTTACTTACTGCGATACGGCGGAAATTTCAAATAACGAGATACATGACGGATACTATACCGGCATATCTGCGGGATTCATGTGGCTGTTCGGAGAGAACCCGACGCAGAACATAAGGATCACCGATAATCTCATTTACGACGTCGGTCTTGAAACGCTTTCCGACCTCGGCGGGATCTATCTGCTCGGCGTGCAGCAGGGTACCGTCGTCAGCGGCAACGTCATCCACGACTGCGCGTGCTATGACGGCGCGAGCGGCTATGCGGGCGACGGCATCTATCTGGATTCGGGCTGTGAGTTCATGACGATCGAAAACAATCTCGTTTTCAACTGCAGTACCTCCTGCTTCAACACAACACTCAGTAAGAATAACATTATCAGGAATAACATTTTTGCGCTCTCGGGACAGAGCGTCGCGTGCCTCGGCGCGGAGGAATTTTTACCCTATACGAATCTGAATAATACCTATATAAACAATATTTTCCTGACCGACAACAAGGTGCTTTCTGTTCAGCAAATTAATCACACGGGTCATTTTGGGGGAAGCGGCAATATTCTCTGGG
>JAZLHN010000089.1:0-3457 GCA_045616815.1 Acutalibacteraceae bacterium | reverse complement strand
GGTGATATCGTAGAAACCGATGATGGCGTTTTTGAGCAGCAGCAAAACGCCGCACGACAGAGCGCCGAGAATGAGATAAATGACCTGCAATTTTTTGGCGTAGCGCTTCACGTTCGGGATATCGTTCTCGCCCACGGTCTTGCCGATCAATACGCTCGAAGCCGAGGAGGACGAGGTGTACAGCACCGCCGCGACCTGGAAAATGGGAGCGGACACCGCGTTCGCGCCGATGGCTGCCGCGCCGAGCCGGCCGATGATAGCGGTCTGCACCGTCATGGCAACGCCCCACGAGCCGCCCGAGCCGACGAGCGGAAGTCCCGCTTTGAGATAATCGACGAAATAGGTCTTTTCGATGCGGAAAATATCTTTCAGACGCAACTTCAGCTTCTTGTCGATGACGAACACGTAGACGAGTACCGCTATGAGCTCCGCTATACGGGAGGCGAAGGTGGCATAGGCCGCACCCTCCACGCCGTATTCCTTAAAGCCGAACCGGCCGAAGATGAGCGCGTAGTTCAGGATCACGTTCACGACGAGCGCGAGAACCGAGGTATAGAAACCGATATTCACGGTCTCCACACTTCTGAGAAGCGCCGTGAGCATATTCGTGACGGCGAAGATGAGATAGGTGAAGCCCATGATGCGGATGTATTTCACGCCCTCGGCCACGATCTCGGTTTCGCCCGAAAGAATGCCGAGCACCCTGCCGGGCGCGAGGATCACGACGGCGGCGAGCACGAGGCTCATGAACGCCGCGACCGCGAACGAGGCGGAAAACACCTTCTTGATGGACGGGATGTCCTTTTTGCCCCAATACTGCGAGCCGAGCACGACGAGGCCGTTGCACGCGCCGTTGATGAGGCACTGCAATAAAAACTGGATCTGGTTGGCAAGGCTCACGCCGCTCATGGCGACCTCGGAATATTTGCCGAGCATCACGCTGTCTGCGAGGTTGACGCTGAACACGATGAGACTTTGCAGCGCGACCACGAAAAACAGCTTAAAAAACGTAGAATAAAAATATCTGTCCTTCTTCATTTTCTCTTTTCCCCTGTATCACAGAAGTTCCTTATCGTAGAGCCCCGCCGTGCGGCGGAAGGCGACCTTTTCTCCGTTTTTGAACGCGCGGATGACCTCGGCGCATTCGTCCTTCGTTTCATAGGTGAAAAACAGCGTGGTGAAATCCGCGTCGGGACACGCCATGCCGCCGACATAGAGCGGCACGGTATTATAGAGCGTTGAATACCGCTTTTCCGAACACAGCACGCGGAATTTTTCGCCGCGGCGGTCGGTGAGCTCATTGTCGCCCTTACATCCGGCGCAGCCGTTTTTCGTCTGCATCGGGCAGCAGCGGAAGCGCATGAGCGGCATGTGCCCGTAGGCGACAAAACCGAGCTTTCCGGAGAATTCGATCTTTTTCATCTCTTTGAAGGATATCTCCGTCGAAAGCGTGATATCCTTTACGCCGAGCTTTTCATATTCGCCCGCCGCGTCGGAATTGAGGATATTGAGCATCGCGCCGCCGAGGGGGATAAGCCCCGCGTCTTCGGCAAGCTTCACCGCGCCGATATTTTCGCAGAGCGCGTATTTTACGCCTTTTCCGGCAAGCTCTTTTAAGTCGGCGAGCGTTTTTGCCTCGTCCGCCGGATAGAGCAAGACGGGCAGCTCCGGCACGAGCGTATTTTTATATCTTCCGATCAGCTCCGGGGCTTTTTTCAAAGCGGCAAGCGGCAGGATCAGCCGTTCGCACGAAATATCCTCCGGGATCTGCCCGGGGCGTTCAAAACGCAGACGCAGAGCGTTCCCGGAATGCTCCGCCGAGCGGGAAACGGCGGCGGGCGGCGGGTCGAGATATCCGACCGTTCGTTCATTCTCTCTGATCGCGGTGAGCTTTTCGGCGGCTTCCCTTCGCAGCGCGTTCAGAGCGGAAGCGGGGAGCATGATACCGGGATCGAGAGCGCAGGTGAACTCCCGCGGATCGAACGGCGTACCGCCGAATTTCAGGAGCGATCTCGCGCACATTTCTTCGTTCAGCGGCAGATGCAGGGCAGCCTGCGGAACTTCTCCGGTCACGGTGACGGTGTTTTTCCCGTCGGAAAGGGTGAGCGTGCTTTTCTCGCCCGCTTTGATCTCGGCGCGAATGTCGATCATCACGCGTTTTGCTTCATCTTTATATAAAGCGGCTAATTTCGGAAGCACCGAGGAGGCCGAAACGACGTCCTCTTTCGTGCGGCTGCCGAACATATCGAGCGTTCTTTTTTCCATGAGATAACCGTCGGTAAAGCCGGAACGGGAAAATACGCTTCTGAGCGTTTCGGTGTCGGGCGTTTTCCCGTCGAGAGCCTGCCTTGCGGCGGTCACGGCGGCGGCGACGTACTCGGGGCGTTTCATGCGCCCCTCGATCTTGAACGAGCTTACCCCCGCCCTATCGAGCTCCTCCAAATGGGAGAAAAGCGACATATCCTTGAGCGATAATGCGTACTCTCTGCCGCCCGCCTTGAAATCGAGACGGCAGGGCTGAGCGCAGAGCCCGCGGTTGCCGCTGCGCGCGCCTAAAGCCGAGGACATATAGCACATGCCCGATGCGCTCATACAGTGCGCCCCGTGCACGAAAACTTCTATTTCGGCATTTACGGCATCGCACACGGCTTTTATTTCCGCGAGCGACATTTCTCTGGCGAGCACGATGCGGGCAAAGCCCATTTCGTCTAACAGCTTCGCGCCGGATACGTTATGCACCGCCATCTGCGTGGAGGCGTGCAGCGGCAAAGAGGGACAATGCTCCCTCACCGCTTTCGCGACCGCCATATCCTGTACGATCACCGCGTCCGCGCCGCTTTCGGCGATCAGGCGCAAGGTGGCGAGCATATCGTTTTTTTCGCTGTCTTTGATCAGCGTATTGAGCGTGATATACGCCTTCGCGCCGCGCAGATGACACGCTTTCACGGCGTTTATGAAATCCTCGTCGCCGAAGTTGGCGGCGTTGCGGCGGGCATTGAATCCGGACGCGCCGAAATACACCGCGTCGGCTCCGCATCGCAGAGCCGCGGTGAGCTGTTCGGCTCCCCCCGCGGGCGCCAGTATCTCCAGCCGCGTTTTATCCTGTAAACTCATGGTTTCTCCGTTCGTTCGATAGAATCACAAATATTTATTTTACCACGGCGCGAAAGAAAAGGAAAGTATTTACAATAAAAAAAAGAAAACGGATAAAGCGATAAATTTTTGTTTGAAGCGCTTTGCGGAGGCACTTATCGTAGGGTGCGCCGCCCACGACGCACCGCATGGGAGCGTGCGGAGCACCACGAAATATAAGTTGCTTTTGTTTTTTTTGGTTGTTAACAAGCCGTACAATTACAACGAATTTGAGCAATCCGTTGTTTGTTTTTTCCGTTGCCCTCCGGGCGCTCCCATACGGTTCGCCGAGGGCGGCGAACCCTACGTGCTCCCGCAGCTGCGA
>JAZLHN010000088.1:0-9423 GCA_045616815.1 Acutalibacteraceae bacterium | reverse complement strand
TAGGAAAAAAAGATGAAGAACGGACAAACTGAGCAAAAGCAAGGCTTCAGCCTTGCTTTTGCTTGCCCGAAGGCGTACAAAAGTACGTCGAGAGGCGAAGTTTGTCCGTAGTATAAAACACAATAAATAATTGTTTTTTTTGTATCCAAGTTGTTTTAAGGGGTGTTTTCAGGCTTTTGCTTTTGAAAAATCCCTTATTTTGTTTGGTTTTATACGATCTTCGCTTTTTTACATCCCCTTTACTTTTGCGATCAAATTATCTGATAACACCCTTGTCAACGATATCGTTGCTCAGGTGCCAGTAGGGAGCAAGTACGTCATAGGTATTGCCGGCTTCGATGGCGCCGCCTACGATCTCATACTTCTCTGCGGTGGTCTCGTCGGCTACTACGTTTACGTCGCTCTCACGAACGATGCCGGCCTTGAAGAAGCACTTTACAAGAGCTCTTGCCTTCTTTATGTAGGTCTTGTTGACTTTCTTGGCGTTTACCTTGCCTTTTTTGCTTACGCCCCAGCTTGCATAATCGCCGAACTTTTCAGCGAAAGCCTTTTTGAAAGCTTCGTCTTCGCATCCTTCAACGGCTGCGTTCCATGCCGCGAAAACTTCTTCCTGCTTCGCGTTTTTGCCCGCGGAAACGGAATAAACGGTTTCGTACATCTCGCTGAAGGTGAGAGCGTTGTCGCGGATACCGTCTACGATGGAACCCTTGTCGGTGCCTTCACCGCCGCTTTTTTTAGCTTTCAGTCCGAAAATGAGGGCTGCGATACCGGCGCCGATCGCCGCGGAAAGAGCTGCTATCCAGATAATGTCAGTGAAAAAGAGCATAAATTTTTCTCCTTTTTTTTGTTTTCGCATACGCCGTTATCAAATCGTACCGGCGGACGCGCGGGGTCGTTTTTGAACGTTCATCCAAAAATACTCAAAAACATTATAGATAATATGTTTCGGTTTGTCAACAAATTCTATAAATTATTTTGCGTCGGAAAGTCTTTTTCTGAGGATGTCTCCCGCTTTCAGTTCATACGGGCAGGCGACCTTCACTTTTTCCTGCACGAGGATCGCTTCCGTTTTCTCTTCGCCGTCCTCACCGATGAGCTTTTCCACGGTGAAGCTCTTTCCCACGCTGTTGGGGGAAAGGATCTCGAGCACGTCGCCCACGGCGAAACGATTCCGCATTTCCACGGTACAAAAGCCCGCTTCACTGTCGCCGGCCACGATGCCGATGAACTGGCAGGTCTGCCGATAAAGTCCGTCGTTGTTCGGGTCCGCTTTCGCCTCGCCGAAGTAGAAGCCCGCGGCGTAGGGGCGGTGGCTCGCGCAGTCAAGCTCCGCGTCGCATTCCTCCAACGTGCCCGTACCGTCCATGCGGTGGCGGTAAGCGTTCACGACGGTGGCGACGTAATAGGGGGATTTCATGCGTCCCTCGATCTTGAAGGAGCTTACGCCCGCCGCTTCGAGTCGGTCTAAAAAGCCGATCGTTTTTAAGTCGGTGGAGCTGAAGATCGCGGTCGCGCCCTCGGTCTCGGTGACGGGGATGAACATATTGCGGCGTTTTTCCTCCACTAAATAGTAGTTCCAGCGGCAGGGCTGGGAGCATTCGCCGCGGTTGCCGGAGCGGTTGTTCAGAAACGAACTCAGCAGGCAGCGTCCCGAATACGCCATGCACATCGCGCCGTGCACGAA
Source organism: Acutalibacteraceae bacterium (assembly GCA_045616815.1). GTDB lineage: Bacteria > Bacillota > Clostridia > Oscillospirales > Acutalibacteraceae > RUG806. The sequence continues at coordinate 7,739 of JAZLHN010000088.1, read as the reverse complement.
CACCTCGATCTCGGTGTCGCCCACCTTATCTTTCAGCTCTTCGATGGCGGTCATTGTCATTTCCCTGCCGAGCACGACTCTCGAAGCACCGAGACTGCGAAAAACATTCACGGTCTTGTAGTTCTGGGTGTTCGCCTGCGTGCTGATGTGCACGGGCAGGGCGGGACAATGCTCCTTTATCTCGCTCAGCACGCCGAGGTCGGACACGATCACCGCGTCCACGCCCATGTTGTACAGATGGTTCGCATAATCGCCGACGAAGGGGATCTCGTCGTTGTTGGCGAAGCAGTTCACCGTGACGTAGATCTTTTTTCCCTTGGAGTGCGTGTATTCCACCGCTTTTTTCAGCGTATCAAAATCAAAGGTGGTGCTTTCGGCCCTGAGCTGCAGCATGGGGCCGCCGCAATACACCGCGTCCGCGCCGAAATACAGCGCCGTTTTCAGGCATTCCATATCCCCCGCGGGGGCTAACAGTTCAACTTTTCTCATATCGTCCTCAATAGCAAAGTTCTTTTATCACGTCCGCGTACATCGCCGCGGTGAGCAGCATTTCGTTCACGTCGCAGAATTCGTCCGCGCCGTGGATTCGGTAGTCTTTTCCGGGGAATTCGATGCCGAAGGCAACGCCGCCCTCGATATCGTGAACGTAGGTGCCGCCGCCGATGGCAAGGCATTCGCCCTTTTCGCCGGTGTGCTTTTCATATACGTCCAATAGGGTCTTCACGAGCGGGGAATCCTCGGGAACGTAGTGTGCCGGGCGCATTTCCGGATCGCTTTCCCACGTAAAACCGGCGGCGTTCAGCTTTTCGCCGATCACGTTTTTCACGTTTTCCTCGGTCGAGCAGAGGGGACACCGCAGATCGAGCCCGCCGGAAAGGACCTCGCCGTCGAATTTCAGAACGCCGAAATTCAGCGTGAGCTCGCCGGAAACGTCGTCGCACTGCTTTACGCCGACGCTTTTTCCGTCCGTTTCGCCGTGCGGAAAGAGCGTGAGAAGCGCGTTCACGGCCTCCGTCAGCTCGCAGGGAGAAAACGGCATCCGGGAAATAAGGGTCAGAAGTGCGGTCTGCGCGTTGACGCCCAAATGGGGATTGGCGGCGTGGGCGCTCTGTCCCTTCACCGAAACGAGCACACCGTTCGCTGTTGCTTCCGCAGTGAATTCCGCTTTCGTCGCGTTTGCGGCTTCGACGGCGTACGCCTTTACCTCCTCGGCGGTAAAGCCGCGGAGCTCCGCTTTCGCCCGGCCGGGCACGATGTTCATGGTCTGCCCGCCCTCCATGCTCACAAGGGCCTTTTCCTCGTCGTTTTTCTTTATCTTTTTTACAAAACGCGGGGCGAATCTGCCCTTTTCGATATTGATGAGCGGATAGTCGGCGTCCGGGGAGAGCGTATAGTCCAGCGTGGGACGGACGGAGAAATAATAGTCCATATCCTCGCTCCCGGTCTCCTCTCCGCTTCCCGCCACGAGCCTTACGCCCGTTTTCGGTTCGCCGTACGCTTCGCGGCAGGCGTCCATGGCGAGCAGGCAGGCAAGAGCGGCGCCCTTGTCGTCGGTAGTGCCTCTGCCGTAGGCGATATTGCCCTCTACGGTCAGCTTATACGGATCCTTCGTCCAGCCGTCGCCCTCGGGCACCACGTCTAAATGCGCTAAGAGCATAAGGCGGGGATCTTTGCCCAGATCGGCTTCCACGGCGTAGTTCTCGAAATTCCGCGCTTCATAGCCGTGCTCGGAGAATATTTTTTCCGCTTCGGCAAGAGCTTTCGACCCGCCCTCACCGAACGGCATACCGGGCTTTGCCTCCGTTCTCACGCTGTTGATCTCCACAAGGCGTTTCAGATCGGATAAAAAAAGATCGCGCTTTTCATTTATATAGTCTTTGGTCGTCATACGTTGTCGTCCTTTCTTTCGGCTTCGGCGGTCAGCAATACCTTTCTGCCGCCGGAGAAATAGCATCTCGTCATGAACCACGCCATCTCGTCCGGGTCGGCTTTCATACCGTCGTACATCCAGTCGAGGATCGTCTGCCGAAACGCCGCCACGGCGAAGTTCGTAAGGTATTTTCTCGGATCGTTTTCGGCGAACACCTTCGCCGAATCCGGCACGTGCTCCATCACGGCGTCCTTCACGCGGTTGGAAAGATGATTGTTCGGGTCGTTGCTGATGAGAAGCCTGCAGATCTTTTCGTTTTCCCGGCAGAAGCGGAAGAAACGGACGAGATAGCTCACGAAATCCTCTTCGGTCTCGAAATACGCTTCGAGCAGCAGTACCTCCTGCTCGAAGACGTCGTAGATCTCGTTCTGGATCTGCACGATCATATCATTGATATCTTTATAATAAAAATAGAACGTAGAGCGGTTGATATCCGCGGCGTCGGTGAGCTCTTTGACGGTGATCTCGTCGGCGGTCTTTTCTTCCAACAGACGGAAAAGACATTCACGCAGGGCTTTTTTCGTGCGCTTTACCCGTCTGTCCTCGCTTTTTTGAACGGTTTTTTCCATATTCATCCCCCGTTTTATAATGTGCAGAAAGTATCTTATCATACACATGACGGATAATCAACGGTAAAATGCAAATATTTTTAATTCTCTTGACAAAACCCCAACGGTGATATATAATTCATCCATCAAAGGCAATGATGAAGAAAAGTAGCGCGAACAACGCATTCCCAGAGAGCGCGGGCAGGGTGCAAGCCGCGTAATGCGTCCGTGTGAAGAACACTTCGGAGCCGCAAACCGAACGGGAGCATTCCTTATTAAGCGCGCCGGTGGCTGACCGTTACAGCAGCAGGCTTTTCATGAAGCCGCAGAGTGGCGTTTTAACGCAAAATAGGTGGTACCGCGGGAACAGCTTCCCGTCCTATGATATGGGACGGAGAGGCTTTTTTTAATGCATAATGCACAATTCATAATTCATAATTCATAATTCATAATTCATAATTCATAATTATGCATTATGCATTATACATTTCACAAAGATTTCACTATCGGAGGTTTTTATAATGAAGCACATCGACATCAAGGACATTTTCACCAAAAGCGAATACGTAGGACAGAGCGTGACCGTATGCGGCTGGGTACGCACGGCAAGAGACTCCAAAAACGTATCCTTCCTCGCGCTCAACGACGGCACGACGCTCAATCATTTGCAGATCGTCATCGACAAGGCAGCAGGTAAGGAGCTGCCCGCGGAGGCTTCCAAGCTCGGCGCTTCCCTCAAGGTCATGGGCACGGTCGTCGTCAATGAAAACAACGGCACGCCCGAAATAAACGCCGACGAAATCACCGTACTCGGCGTCTGCCCCGCGGATTATCCCCTGCAGAAAAAATTCCAGAAGCTCGAAACGCTGCGCGAGATGCCTCACATCCGCGTGAGAACGAACACCTTCAACGCCGTGTTCAGAGTACGTTCCGTGATGGCGGCGGCGATCCACCGCTTCTTCCAGGACAGAGGCTTCGTATACGTCAACACGCCCCTCATTACCGGCTCCGACTGCGAGGGCGCGGGCGAAATGTTCAAGGTGACCACCATCGGCTATTCCGATCAGTATAAGAACGCCGACGAATACTATGCCGACGATTTCTTTGGCAAAAAAGCGGGACTTTCCGTTTCCGGTCAGCTCGAAGGCGAGGTAGCCGCCATGGCGATGGGCAAGATCTACACCTTCGGCCCCTCCTTCCGCGCGGAAAAATCCAACACGCTGCGTCACGTGGCCGAATTCTGGCACGTAGAGCCCGAAATAGCGTTCGCCGAGCTCCCCGACCTCATCGAATTCGCCGAAGAAATGATAAAATACATCATCAAGGACTACATGGAGAAATGCCCCGAGGAACTGAAATTCTTCGAGGAGCGCTTTGAAAAGGGCCTCACCGAGAAGCTTCTGAACGTGGTCAACAACGATTTCGCGATCGTTGACTACACCGATGCCATCGAGCTGCTCAAAAAAGCCGACGTGGAATTTGAATATCCCGTAGACTGGGGCTGCGACCTCCAGAGCGAGCACGAGCGCTACATCACCGAAAAGATCTACAACAAGCCCGTATTCCTTATCAACTACCCGAAGGATATCAAGTCCTTCTATATGAAGCAGAATCCCGACGGCAAGACCGTGGCGGCGACCGACCTGCTCGTTCCGGGCGTAGGCGAGATCATCGGCGGCAGCGAGAGAGAAGCGGACTACGATAAGCTCATCGCGGCGATGGAAGCCAAGGGCATGAGCATGGACGACTATGCGGATTATCTCGATCTCCGCAAGTTCGGCACCGTGCCGCACTCCGGCTTCGGCCTCGGCTTCGAGCGCATCATCATGTACTGCACCGGTATGCAGAACATCCGCGACGTCATTTTCTATCCGAGAACCGTAGGAAATATCCGCTGAAAGTTAAGAGTTTAGGAATTCGCGGAAGAATCAATCCGAACGCCTCCCCTTTTAGGGGAGGGGGACCAACCGACAGGTTGGTGGAGAGGTTCCATGCGAGTTTTCCGTTTCATCGTTGTCAAGCCAGCATTTTTAAAACCTCTCCGCCACGCTCACGCGCGGCCCTCCTTTTCTTGGCAGAAACGGCAGACCCTTTTGTCTGCTTCGCAGACATTTCCCCTAACAGGGGAATCGCCTAAAAGGGGAGGCGTTGTGTTTCATTGTGTTTCGTTTGGTTTTAAGTATGGAAGAAAAGGATTTCAAATACAACTATACTGAATATAACGATGAACTGAAAGATCGCGCCCGTGAACTTCGCCGTAAGCAGACCGATGAAGAAGCAAGGCTGTGGTATGATTTTCTGAAAGACGTCAAGCCTAAATTTTACCGTCAGCGACCGATCGGAAATTATATTCCCGACTTTTTCTGCCCGAAAGCAAAACTCATTATTGAACTTGACGGTGTACAGCACTATGACAAAAAACAATATTTCTATGACATAAAGCGAACGAATTATTTTAAGCAACTCGGCATAGAAGTTTTGAGATTCGATAATACGGAAGTGCATTATGATTTTGATGACGTGTGCGAAACAATAAAAACTGTTTTGCATCATTTGCATCCGGAATGAACCTCTCCGCCACGCTCACGCGCGGCCCTCCTCCCCTAAAAGGGGAGGCGTTGGTTAAGAGTTTCCGAAAATAGGAAGGACGAAACGAATATGGCACGTAACATGGTCTATCCCGCGGATTACACGTCTTCTCTTTCGCAGAGGGACACGCAGCGGGCGATAAAAATAATCAAGGACACCTTTCAGGTAAAGCTTGCCGAGGCGCTCAACCTCGACCGCGTGACCGCTCCCATCATGGTGACGGAAGATTCCGGCCTCAACGACGACCTGAACGGCGTGGAGCGCAAGGTGCATTTCACGATGAAGGAAGTGCCCGGCACGGCGCAGGTGGTACAGTCGCTCGCCAAATGGAAGAGAATGGCTCTCTACCGCTATCATTATGAAGCCGGCGAGGGCATCTACACCGATATGAACGCCATCCGCCGCGACGACGACTGCGATAATCTCCATTCGCTGTTCGTGGATCAGTGGGACTGGGAAAAGGTGATCACCCGCGAGGACAGGAACGAACAGTATTTAAAGGACACCGTTTCCGCGATCGTGAACGCCCTGTATGAGACGAACGAAGCGGTCAAGGCGAAATATCCCGCCGTGAACTGCCCGATCAACAAGGACGTTTTCTTCATCACCACACAGGAATTAGAGGATATGTACCCCGGGCTTTCCGGCAAGCAGCGCGAAAACGCGATCACAAAAGAGCACGGCACCGTTTTCCTCATGCAGATCGGCGGCCGGCTGAAAAGCGGCGAGAAGCACGACGGCAGAGCGCCGGACTACGACGACTGGAGCCTGAACGGCGATATCCTCGTATGGAACGACGTGCTGAAATGCTCGTTTGAGATCTCCTCCATGGGTATCAGAGTGGACGCCGAAAGCCTTCGCCGTCAATTGGAGCTTGCCGACGCGACCGAACGCGAGCGTTTCCCGTATCATCAGGGCATTCTGAAAAACGAGCTGCCCCTCACCATCGGCGGCGGTCTCGGCCAATCCCGTATCTGTATGCTGCTTTTACAGAAAGCTCATATCGGCGAGGTACAGGTGTCTATATGGCCCGAGGATATGCGCGAAAAGTGCCGCGAAAACAATATCATCCTGCTGTAAAAAACGCTTATCTTCCGTGCGAAGCTTCAAATAAAAACGGAAGAATATTAACATTTTATTCATATTATCCGGCGGTTTTTTCGTTCGATTGAAGAGTTTTTGCACATTTTTATAGATTTTTGTTTTCGTTTTGTTATTCTTCTCCGGAAATTTTGCAACATTTTGTTATAAATGTAAACATTGAAAAATGTGCTGAAAAAAACTTGAAATCATGAGAACACCGTGGTATTATATGGGTGCAACATAGGGGATCCCTATATGCATATATCTTATATGAAAGTGAGGTGCACACAATGTTTGTAGATGCTGAAACCGAGCTCAACACCGTAACCGAAAACCTTACCAATTTTGCAAAGGCTATCGTTGATTTCATCGCGAAGGTTATGGATTTCTTCAAGGCTCTTGGCGATGCTTTCAAGACTGAAGAAGCAGAAGGCTAATCATTCCTTTATTGTCAACTAACTGAATTTTATTTGAAAAGAGGTGCGCATAATGGATTTTGAGGCTATCAAGGGCGTTATCGATCAGTTCGCTCAGCTCATCAAGGACTTCACCAAGATGCTCAAGGATTTCATTGATTCCTGGAAGAAGGAATGGAAGTTCGAGGCTTAATTTTAAGCTTTATTACTTGTTTTCACTTAATATGAAAAGAGGTGCAATTTAAATGCAGGATTTCCTGGCGTTTGTGCAGAAATGGGTCAATAATTTTATTGATTTATTCAAAGAACTTGCCGACATTATTGCTAATATCGCTCCCGAAGAATAATTAGTAATTTGTTTTTCTATTTCTTTTACTGAAAAGAGGTGCAACTTAAATGGATTTTGATCAGATCAAGGAGATCTTCAACGCGATCATCGAATGGCTTCAGGCATTTGCTCAGGCTGTTGAGGATATGTTCGGCGGCATCCAGTACGGTTATGCCGGCTACAAGACCGAAGAAGAAGAAGAAGAAGAAATTAATCTTCCTCTCTAATCTTCGCAAATAATTTATTTATTAAATTATGCATAATTAAAAAAGGGCTCTGTTTAGTCAGGGCTCTTTTTTGTTTCATTTTGCGATTGTAAATTTTTTGTGATAAAAATACGGTACCGGTTGACTTGATCCACATTTCCCTATATAATGGATTTGTATAATTATAAAGAAAAGAGGTGCAGAATAAATGGATTTCGATTTCACCGAATTAAAGGCGATCATTGAACAGTTTGTTCTTTTTTTCCAGACCTTCTTTAAGACTGTTATCGCAATGATCGGCGACATCAGCCACGGTTTTGCCGGCTATCCCGAGGAAACAACCACCGAAGAACACAATCTTCTCCGCTGATGGAAAATTAATTTTTCCATCATCAAAACATGCGCATGAAAAAAGTGCTCTGCTTTCGCAGGGCTCTTTTTTGTTGTGAAAAAAAAGCGGTAAATGGCAGGTCAGCGGCGGAGGCTGTCGCGGGAGCGCGTAGGGTTCGCCGCCCTCGGCGAACCGCATGGGAGCGCCCGGAGGGCAACGGAAAAAACAAACAACGGATTGCTCAAATTCGTTGTAATTGCACGGCTTGTTAACAACCAAACAAAACAAAAGAAACTTATATTTCGTGG
>JAZLHN010000087.1:0-3882 GCA_045616815.1 Acutalibacteraceae bacterium | reverse complement strand
ATAGGAAAAAAAGATGAAGAACGGACAAACTGAGCAAAAGCAAGGCTTCAGCCTTGCTTTTGCTTGCCCGAAGGCGTACAAAAGTACGTCGAGAGGCGAAGTTTGTCCGTAGTATAAAACACAATAAATAATTGTTTTTTGGTATCCAAGTTGTTTTAAGGGGTGTTTTCAGGCTTTTGCTTTTGAAAAATCCCTTATTTTGTTTGGTTTTATACGATCTTCGCTTTTTTTACATCCCCTTTATAAAATTATACGTTAATTCCGAATTAATACATTCCTCCGCCCTGGGCGTTTGCCATAGCGGCAGCCGCGGCTGCGTCGGCAGCGGGATCGGGCTTATCGGTAACGAGGGATTCGGTGGTGGGCACCATAGCGGCAACGGAGGATGCGTTCTGGATAGCGGAACGGGTCACCTTTGTTGGATCGAGAATGCCCTTCTTTATCATGTTGACGTATTCGCCGCTCGCGAAATCGAAGCCGTAATCGTTCTTCTTGGAGGATACGATCTTGTTGATGATGACGGAGCCTTCGAGTCCCGCGTTGGCAGCGATCTGACGAACGGGAGCTTCGATCGCCTTGAGCACGATCTTGATGCCGGTCTTTTCGTCGGCGTCTTCGGTCTTGTCGAGAAGAGCCTCCACTTCGGGGATGACGTTGAGCAGAGCAACGCCGCCGCCCGCTACGTAACCCTCTTCCACGGCAGCCTTGGTAGCCGCGAGAGCGTCTTCGATGCGGAGCTTCATTTCCTTCATTTCCACTTCGGTAGCTGCGCCTACGTGGATAACGGCAACGCCGCCCGCAAGCTTCGCGAGTCTTTCCTGCAGCTTTTCCTTATCGAAATCGGAGGTGGTGGTCTCGATCTGGCTCTTGATCTGTGCGATGCGCGCCTTTATCTCGGCGGTCTCGCCCGCGCCGTTCACGATGGTGGTGTTTTCCTTGGTGACCTTGACCTGCTTTGCTCTGCCGAGCTGGGGAAGCTGTACTTCCTTGAGTTCAAGACCGAGGTCGGAGGTGATGACTTCGCCGCCGGTGAGAATGGCGATATCCTGCAGCATTTCCTTTCTTCTGTCGCCGAAGCCGGGAGCCTTGACGCAGATGCAGGTGAACACGCCTCTTAATTTGTTTACGAGGATGGTAGCGAGAGCTTCGCCCTCAACGTCCTCGGCGATGATAACGAGCTTCTTGCCGCTCTGCGCGAGGGGCTCGAGCACGGGCAGGATCTCCTGGATGTTGGAGATCTTCTTATCGGTGATGAGGATGTAGGCGTCGTCAACGTTCGCTTCCATCTTGTCGGTATCCGTTACCATGTAGGGGGAGATATAGCCGCGGTCAAACTGCATGCCTTCTACTACGTCGCAGCTCGTTTCGGCGGTCTTGGATTCCTCTACGGTGATAACGCCGTCGGCGGAAACCTTTTCCATCGCGTCGGCGATCAGCGCGCCTACGTTTTCGTCGCCGGAGGATACGGTGGCAATGCGGGCGATATCGGAGGAACCGGAAACGGACTTCGCGTTTGCCTTGAGTCCCTTAACGCCGGCGTCAACGGCCTTCTGGATGCCCTTCTTCACGACCATGGGATTGGCGCCGGCCGCTACGTTTTTCATGCCTTCGTTTACGAAAGCCTGCGCGAGCAGGGTAGCGGTGGTGGTACCGTCGCCGGCGGAATCGTTGGTCTTGGTGGCAACTTCCTTAACGAGCTGAGCACCCATGTTCTCAAAGGGATCCTCGAGCTCGATTTCCTTGGCGATGGTCACGCCGTCGTTGGTGATGAGGGGAGCGCCGTATTTCTTGTCGAGAACAACGTTTCTGCCCTTGGGGCCGAGCGTGATCTTGACGGTGTTTGCGAGCTTATCTATACCGGCCTGGAGAGCTTTTCTTGCTTCTTCGCCGTAAAGTAACTGTTTTGCCATGATAAAATGTCTCCTTTGATAAAATGTATTATTCTACTTTAGCGAGAACGTCGCCCTGCTTCACGATGGTGTATTCGCCGTCGGAGAGCTTGACTTCCGTGCCCGAATATTTGTTGAGGATTACCTTGTCGCCGACTGCGAGCTCCATTTTAACTTCCTTGCCGTCAACGATACCGCCGGGGCCTACTGCGATCACTTCCGCGATCTGGGGCTTTTCCTGCGCAGCGGATGCGAGGATGATGCCGCCTTTGGTTTTTTCTTCAGCCTGTGTGAATTTAACGACTACTCTGTCGCCGAGCGGTTTAAGTGTCATATGATTGTGCCTCCCGAATGGAATGATTTGTTATTTTTAGCACTCTTGTTTTTTGAGTGCTAAGATATATTTTAACCATTTTTTATGAAAAATCAATACCTTTTTTTCAAAATTACCGTTTTTTTTGCTTGTCTTTCAAACAGCGATCAAAAACGCGCAATAATATTTCCGCGCTTTGTGTCGTTTCTTCAAAAAAAGACCTTGCCTTGTTTATAATTATATGTTATATTATTCAGAAATATATGTAATAGGAAAGGAACTGACAGTATGGCGTATTATTATCCCGAACCCTCTCACACCTTCAGCGAATATCTTCTTGTGCCGGGCTACACTTCTCCCGACTGTATCCCCGCAAACGTTTCTCTGAAAACTCCGCTCGTGAAATTCAGAAAGGGCGAAGAACCCGCCATTTCTCTGAACGTGCCCATGATTTCCGCCATCATGCAGTCCGTTTCCAACGATACGCTTGCCATCGCTCTTGCCAAAGAGGGCGGCATGTCCTTTATTTACGGCTCGCAGTCCATCGAGTCCGAGGCCGCCATGGTGGCCAGAGTCAAGGCATATAAAGCCGGCTTCGTCGTCAGCGCCTCCAACCTCACGCCCGACGATACCCTCGCCGACGTTGTGGCCCTCAAAGAAAAGAACGGCTATTCCACCGTTGCCATCACCGAGGACGGCACTGCCAACGGCAAGCTGCTCGGCATCGTAACGAGCCGCGATTACCGTGTTTCCCGTATGAGCATGGATATGAAGGTCGCCGAATTCATGACGCCCTTCGATAAGCTCATCACGGCTCCCGCCGATACCACGCTCAAGGACGCCAACGATATCATCTGGGATCATAAGCTCAATTCTCTGCCCATTGTGGATAAAGACGGCCATCTCATGTATTTCGTTTTCCGCAAGGACTATTCTTCGCACAAGCGTCATCCCAACGAGATGCTCGATAAGGATAAGAGATTCATGACCGGCGCGGGCATCAATACCCGCGATTACGCCGAGAGAGTTCCCGCCCTTGTGGAAGCAGGCGCCGACGTATTGTGCATCGACTCCTCCGAGGGTTATTCCTGCTGGCAGAAGAACACCATCGACTTCATCCGTGAAAAATACGGCGATACCGTAAAGGTAGGCGCCGGAAACGTAGTAGACCGCGACGGTTTCATGTTCCTTGCCGAGGCGGGCGCCGATTTCATCAAGGTGGGCATCGGCGGCGGTTCCATCTGTATCACCCGTGAGACCAAGGGCATCGGCAGAGGCCAGGCAACGGCTCTCATCGACGTGGTGAACGCGAGAAACGAATATTACGAAAAGACCGGTATCTTAAAGACCGTTGTCGGTCAGGAAGAGCTCGCCGACACAACGGCGCTCACGCTTGCAGCTCTCGGCATTCAGTAAGCATGAACCGAGGCAGCAGTCAGAATGATTAGGTTAAAATCTCATATCGAACTCGAAAAGATGCGCGAAGCCGGTAAGATCACGGCGGGCGCGCTGCTTGCGGCTGAGGAAGTGATCCGTCCGGGAGTCACCACAGCGTATGTGGACGGCGTAATCCGGAAGTTCATCGAAAGCCACGGCGCGAAGCCCTCGTTTCTCGGTTATGCCGGTTTTCCGGCAAGTGCGTGCATCAGCATCAACGATCAGGTCATTCACGGAATCCCC
>JAZLHN010000086.1:0-38482 GCA_045616815.1 Acutalibacteraceae bacterium | reverse complement strand
GCTTTTCGATCCTGCCGATGAGGACGTCTACGTTTTCGTCGTTGGTGCAGTGCCAGGAAAGTCCCTTTTCGCACTCGTGATACAGATAGACCTCAAACGGCGCGTTTTTCTCGTCGTAGCCGTCAAGACGGTCGAAATACGCGCGGTAAGCGTAGAAAACGTCGCCCTTGCGCGGCATTTTTTCAATACGGAAGCTCTCGGGCAGATTGGCGCGCACGGGAGAGAAGATGCCCGCGCAGTCGATAACGAGGTCGCCGTTTTTGTCGCCCTGCGCCGTTCTTATGCCGGTCACTTTTCCGTTTTCCACGATCGGCGCCACGATATCGGTGCCGAAAACGAAGCGCACACCGCACTTTTTCGCGTTGTCGAGCAGCAGATGCAGGAGCGGTTTTCTCCACATGACCTTCTGCCGCGTTTCGTCCGTATAGCGTATGGTCACCTTCGTTTTCTGCTTCGGACTCAAAAAGGCGCAGTCGCCGCGATAGCGCCAGATATCCTGCGGGAGCTCCGCTTCGCTTATGCCGAGGATATCGGCTAAAAGCGAAAACGTGAACCGATCTTCCCAGTCGTGACCGAGCTCATCCTCCTGTTTTTTCTCATACACCGTCACGGCGTATCCGCTTTTTGCGAGCAGCGCGCCCGCGACGAGCCCGGCGTGTCCCGCGCCCGCGATGATGATATTTTTATTCATGATGATTTTCCTCTTCCGAAATGAATTCTTCTATTAAAATAGCAAATAACCGGGAATAATTCAATCTTTTTTTTACTTTTTGCCGTTTCCCGCTTTTCAAAAGGAAAAAAATAGTGTAAAATAAAAACAATTCTTTTATGAGGTGAGTAAAATGAATTTCAGAGACAAGATCAAAAACGCTTCCGAACAGATAAAAGCCTGCGGCGATTTCGCCGCGGAAAACATAACGAAAATATGTAAGGACTACGGTCCGCGCTGCTGCGGCAGTGAGGCTGAGCACTTAGCGCAGAATTATATGGCGGGCATCCTCGAAAAGTATGCCGACGACGTAAGACGCGAGACCTTTGAAGCGCATCCCGGCGCGTTCATGTCCTTCGTGCCGATCGCGGGCGGACTTCTTGCCGCCTCCACCGCCGCCAACATCGCGGGCGCACTGAAAAAGAACAAGCTGGCCGCCGCTTCCATCCCGATGGTAGGCACGGCTCTTGCCGCTCTCATCGGCGAATTTGCTCTTTACAAACAGCCTCTCGATCCGCTCTTCCCGAAAAAGGAATCCGGCAACGTGATCGCCGTGAGGAAAGCGACGGGAGAAGTAAAACGCCGCGTCATCCTCTCCGGACACACCGATTCCGCTCCCGAATGGACCTATACCTATAAGCTCGGCTCCAAGGGCGTGCTTACCGTCTGCGGTTACGCAGTCGCCGGTCTTGCCTATGATATCGCCTCCACCGCCGTTTCCCTCACGAGCAAGAACGACAAGCTCAAAAAGGGCATGGCGCTCGGTCAGCTCGCGTTTGCTCCCGCTTTTGCCGGTCTCTTCGCGTTCACAAACTCCAAGCGCTACGTGGACGGCGCTTCCGACGACCTGAGCGGCTGCTTCGTTGCCAATTCCGTGATGAAGTTCCTTGCCGAAAACGATATCCGTTTTGAAAACACCGAGGTCGTGGCGCTTCTCTCCGGCGGTGAGGAATGCGGACTCCGCGGCACCAAGGCTTTCTTCAAGGCGCATCCCGAATACAATACCGACGGCGTGGAGACCATCTACGTCGGCTTCGATACCGTGCGTGACGCCGATTATATGATGATCTACGAAAAAGACCTCAACGGCCTTGTGAAGAACGATAAGCAGGTCTGCGCTCTCGTGAAGGACGCCGCTTCCGAATGCGGCTGCGACGTGCCGCTCGGCACCATCCCGCTCGGCTCCTGCGACGCGGCTGCCGCTTCTCAGGCGGGCATCAGGGCGGCGAGCTTTGTTGCCATGGATCCCGCTCCCGCGCGTTATTATCACACCCGTCTCGACACTGCCGACAACCTCGTGCCCGAGACCATCGCCAAGGGCGTGGAGATCGCTCTCCAGACTGTATTCAACTTCGACGAAAAGGGAATATAAGCAAATCGGAGATCATAACGCCCGCCTCGCCCTGCGTACCGCCGTGGGGTTGGAAAAGAAAAAAGAATATAAAGCATAAACCGGAAATTATGCGGGAAGGCACGCCGAATCGATTGGACGTGCCTTTTGCTTATGTTTTCGGCTTTTGATTCCGTTTGGATGCCGGCCTTCTCATTCTTCGCTTTCCGATTTATATTTACATTTTCTTTTCTGTATGATATTATAAGAAAAAAAGGTGGGGGTCATTCTATGAAAATCACATTCATGGGTGCTGGAAGCACCGTATTTGCAAGAAACGTTATCGGCGACTGTATGTGCAGCGAGGCTCTGCGTGATTCTGTTTTCGCGCTTTACGACATCGACGGACAGCGGCTGGAAGAGAGCCGCGTGATCCTTGAGGCCATGCGCAAAACGATGGGCGGCTACGGAAAGATCGAGTGTTACTTAGGTGTAGAAAACAGAAAGGACGCTCTGAGAGGCGCGGCTTTCGTGGTGGATGCCATCCAGGTGGGATTGTATGATCCCTGCACGATCATCGACTTCGAAGTTCCCAAAAAATACGGTCTGCGTCAGACCATCGCCGACACTCTCGGCATCGGCGGCAGCATGAGAGGCCTGCGCACCATCCCCGTATTGGCGGATTTCGCCCGCGATATGGAAGAGGTGTGCCCCGACGCTTTGTTCCTTAACTATACGAATCCCATGGCGATGCTCTCCGGCTTCATGCAGAGATACACCGGTGTAAAGACCGTGGGCCTTTGCCATTCCGTACAGACCTGCTCCGAAACTCTGCTCAAAGAAGTGGGGCTGGAGGACAAGCTCGAAGGCAGAAAAGAGCTCATCGCGGGCATCAACCACATGGCGTGGTTGTTAGAGATCAGGGATAAGGACGGCAACGACCTCTATCCTCTCATCAAGCCCCGCGTGCAGGCGAAATTAGACGATCCCGATTTCAAAGACAAGGTAAGACTTGAATATATCAAGAATTTCGGCTACTACTGCACCGAATCGAGCGAGCACAACTCCGAATACAATATGTTCTACATCAAGAGCAAATATCCCGAGCTCATCGAAAAATACAACATCCCGCTCGATGAATACCCCCGCCGCTGCGTCAATCAGATCGAAAAATGGAAAAACGAATACGCCGAACTGCTCCGGAGCGGTGTAAAGACGCACGAGCGCTCCAATGAATACGCCTCCCGCATCATGGAAGCCATCGTCACCTCCACGCCCTATCAGATCGGCGGTAACGTGCTCAACACTGATCACCTCATCTCCAACCTGCCCGCGGAAGCCTGCGTGGAAGTGCCCTGCCTCGTGAACGGCTACGGCGTGAATCCCTGCCACGTCGGCGCGCTGCCCGTACAGTGCATGGCGATGAACATGACGAACATCAACGTGCAGCTTCTTACCATCGAAGCCGCCGTGACCGGCAAAAAGGAACATATCTACCAGGCGGCGATGCTCGATCCTCACACCGGCAGCGAGCTCGACATAGACACCATCAAGAAGATGGTGGACGATCTCATCGACGCGCACGGCGATTATCTCCCGAAATATCACTGATATTTCCGCAAATTTTCATTCCCGATCCGAAAAGGACAGGTGAGTATTATCATGAAAAAACTGATCAGTATACTTCTTGCGGCGGCAATGCTTCTTTCCCTTCTTCCCGCGGCGTACGCGAAAGATACCGTGAAAGCGGACATCCTTCTTGCGGATGAAAACACGGTTTGCGCCATTACGGAGCAGAATGCTTTGACGGGCGGAGCCTATAAATTCAGAGTGGTCTGCGCAAACGACACGGCGCGGCATTATTCCTGGATGATCGCCGTATCCGCCGATGAAACGTTGTCGGATCTGACAACGACCGACGTTTCGTATTATGATTTTATCATCAGCGGAGAAAACGCCCGGAAAGGCATACGCATTCAATGCCGTATGGACACCGGAGACGAAGAAGTGTATACCGGCGAGTGTTTTGTAGGACTCAGACCGGAATTGACGGCGGTGGGAGAAAAGCTTCTGAAAATCGATGAGGATACGCTTTGTACCGAAGACGGAAAAGAATTCTACCGGTTTTCCGCCGAAGTGACGCCGGAAATCGACGGCGTGAGCTATCAGTGGTATGTGAAGGAGCCGAGCGGGAACGAAACGCTTCTGCCCGGTCTTACCGGAGCAAAGCTCACCGACGCTCAGATCCCCGCCGTGAATGCGGAAAACGGCGATCTTCTTTTCTGCCGTGCACAGTACGCCAACGGCATCACTGCCGAGTCGGAATGCTTTGAACTTCGGGTCGCCGGCGATACGGAACTGGTCATAAAAGCAATGAAAACCCTTCTCAACGGCGAAGATCGTTCCGAGGACGGCGAATACCGTTATCTTCTCTCTGCTTTTCCCGAGGCGGAAGGAGAATATGAATACACGTGGATGTACCGTGTGAAAAATACGTACGTCTGGAAAAAAGCCGCCAACGTTTCCGAGATCCCCGGTGAGCTTGAAACGTATTTCGACGCCGACAAAACGAACGTGTATGCCGGTATGGAGTTTTTCTGCACGGCACGCGCGGAGGACGGCGCGGTATCGGAAAGCAGCGTCGTTACGGTATATGCCGCTCCGTTCTTTACAAAAGACCTGCCGGAGCAAGTATTCGTTGACAGAGACGCGCTCACTGCCGACGATACGCTTTACACCTTTACTTTGAACGCGCAGGCGCGCGGTGCGGGAAAACTTACTTATCAATGGAAAAATGCGCTCGGCTTCGACGCGTATAAGACCGTAAGCGGCGCAAACGATGCCGTGTTCACCGTGACGGCGGAAGCGGAAGAGCTTTTTGCCGCGGAAGAAGCAGGCGACGAATTTTTCTGCTTCGTGACCGACGAAAACGGGAACACCGTTTGCTCCGGAAAGGCGGAATTGACGCTGATCGGCCGTCCGGTCGTCGTAAACGATCTGCCGGAGACCTATGCCTATAAGCTCAGCGAATACAACGCGGAAGAGGCGGCCTATTCCGGCCATACCTTCACATTTGGCGTGAAGGGTGAGTATCTCACCTACGAATGGTATTTAAGTCTCGACAACGGCGAAACGTGGGAAAAAGCCGACGGGACAAAAGCGGGCTTCAAACCCGTTATCGCGGCGGAGGACTTCAAGATCAACGATTCTTTCCTTGTGAAAGCGAAGGCGATCGCGGGCGGTGTCGCCGTTACCGAAAGTAAGGTCTGCCGCGCTTCGACCGTGCCGCATATAACGAAACAGCTTCCCGACGTGATCTACGTTAAGTCGACCGACACGCAGGAGCTGGATGGTGAAGAATATTACACGATAAACGCCGGAATGGAAGCCTACGGTACCGGAAAGCTTTCCTATCAGTGGTATTATTGGGATTCTTCTTCCGAGGAAAAGGACTGCAAGCCCTTCGAAGGAGCGACCTCTCCCGTTCTTACGAACGCGAAGATCAGCAAGGACAACGTGGACTGGACGTCCTATATTTACTGCGAGGTGACGGACGAAGCAGGTAACACCGCCTCCACCGTTCATACGCGCATCACTGCCGTGAAGCCCACGCTTCTCACACTTCCCGATGAGATCGTGATCACCGAAGCGGATATACAGGACGACGTATATTCCTGTACGCTGACCGCGGAGGTCAAAGCGGCCAAGGATACCTCTCCCGTGCTCTCGTGGTACACGAAAATCGGCGAAAACGAATGGACGGACATGGAAATAAGCGAAGAGGAAGCTTCGTTCACCTTTACGGCGGAAGAGCTTCTTGCGGGTGTCCAAATCAAGGTATGCGCCGATACGTTCGGGTATGTTCGTTCGGAATCGGAAGTATGTCCCGTCAATATCGTTCCGTTCTTCCCGCGCAATCCTTCCACCTTCACACCGGATATCGGTGATACGGGTACCTTGAGGGTCGAAGCGGTTTCCAATAGCGAAGTCACCTATCAATGGTTTATTTTCGACGAAAACGGCGATACGGAGCATAAGTGGCTTCCGCTGAAGGACGACGAGATCTATTCCGGCACCGAAACGAACGAGCTTCACGTTTATATCGAGAGCGAAGATATGCTCCGTACTCTTTTCCGCTGCGAAGCGACGGCAAACGGTCATTCCGCCTCGGTGAACGCCAAGCTTGAAAAGCCCGATATCGTGATCACAAAAGCTCTTTCCGACGTTCCCGCACCACTCGGCGGTACCGCGAAATTTACAGTGGGCGCCGAAGGCATGGATATAGAATACATTTGGGAAATGCTCGACCCGAAAACGGGTAAATGGAATCTTGTATCCGCCGTTACGGGCGATACGCTTACCGTAAAGGCGGACAGTGTGAAGGCATTCGACTACCGTTTCCGCTGTACGGTTTTCGACGGCGATAAGAAGCTTTCGGCGGGCGAAGCAAAACTCATCCGCTCAAACGACGTACTGAAAGGCGACGTCGATCTCGACGGCAAGGTTTCCGCCGCCGACGCCCGTCTTGCACTCCGCGCCGCCGTCAAACTGGAAAACTATAAAGCCGGAACGAATCCTTTCATTGCCGCTGATTGGAACGAAAACGGAAAGATCGAATCCGCCGATGCGAGAAGCATCTTACGCAGAGCGGTAGGTCTGGAATGATCCGGAATAAAAATATGTTATATAAAGAGGCACGCAAAAGAAATTTTGCGTGCTTTTTGTCGTCTTGAGCCAAACGAAAAATGACAGGTTAGTGCGGAGGCTGTCGCGGGAGCACGTAGGGTTCGCCGAGGGCGACGCACCCTACGATAAGTGCCTCCGCATCGGACGTTTAAACAAAAATTTATCGCTCCGTGCCGTAAACGGAGATCTTCGCTTGAAAATCGACGTTTCCGTCCTTGACGTCAACGGTAATTTCTTTGTTTTCTTCGCCGTCGAGGAGGAAGCGGGCGAGGCGGTTTTCGATCTCGTCGGTGATGTAGCGGCGCAGGTCGCGCGCGCCGTTTTTGTCGCTGTGGTTTTTCTCCGCGCAGAATTTTATGAAATCCTGCGTGAAGCGGACGGTGAGCCCCGCTTTTTCGGCGCGTTCCGTTACTTTTTTCAGCATGTTCGCGGCGATCATTTCAAGATCGGCTGTTGAGAGCTTGCCGAAAACGACGATGCTGTCGATGCGGTTTAAGAATTCCGGACGGAATATTTTTTTTAGTTCGGAATTGACCGCGCGGGCGGTGGCTTCTTTCCGTGAGACGTCCCCGGAGGAAAAACCGAGCTCCGGCAGACTTTCGTTTATCATGCGGTCGCCCGCGTTGGAGGTCATGATGAGGATGCAGTTGCGGCAGTTCGCCGTTCTGCCGTCGGAGGACGTAAGAATGCCGTCTTCGAACATCTGCAAAAGCGTATTGAAAATGTCGGGATGCGCCTTTTCGATCTCGTCGAAAAGGATCACGCTGTAGGGATGCCGCCGTATCTGCTCGGTGAGTCTGCCGCCCTCCTCAAAGCCCACGTAGCCGGGAGGAGAGCCGATCAGCCGTGAAACAGAGTGCTTTTCGGAATATTCGCTCATGTCGAGCCGTATCATGGCTTTTTCGGAGCCGAAGAGAGCTTCGGCGAGCGCTTTGGAAAGCTCTGTTTTGCCCACGCCCGTGGGGCCGCAGAACAGAAACGTGCCGAGCGGCCTTTTCGGATCCTTGATGCCCGTTCTGCCCCGGATCACCGCCTGTGCGACGGCTTTCACGGCGTCCGGCTGCCCGATGACGCGCCGCGACAATTCCTCCTCTAAATGAGTAAGCTTTTCTTTTTCATCCTCCGTTAAGCGTGCCACCGGGATATCCGTCCATTCGCTCACGACGGCGCTCACGTCGACGGGCAGAACGGTGAGCGTTTTTTCGGCGCCTTTGGCGAGCCTGCTTTCCGCAAGCTCCGCTTTCAGTTCCTTTTCCTCGGCAAGCAGCGCGGTTATTTTTGCCTCGTCGCCGGAGGAGAACACCGTTTCTTTCCTCGCGTTGAGCGCTTTCAGCTTTTCTTTCACTGCGACCGACGCACCGCCCGCTTCGGAGGAAAGACATACCTTGGCGGCGGCCTCGTCGATGAGGTCGATGGCCTTGTCCGGCAGAAAACGGTCGTTGATATAGCGGTCGGAGAGCTCCACGGCGGCGATGAGGGCTTCATCGGAAATGCCGCAGCCGTGGTGCGCCTCGTAGCGGGGCTTCAGCGTCCGCAGGATCTCCAAAGCGTCTTTTTTCGACGGCTCTTCCACCGTCACGGTCTGGAAACGTCGTTCGAGCGCCGCGTCCTTCGCGATGGTGCGGCGGTATTCGTCGATCGTGGTCGCGCCGATGATGCGAAGCTCTCCGCGGGCGAGCATCGGCTTCAGGATATTGGCGGCGTCCACCGCTCCCTCGGCGGCGCCCGCTCCGATAAGATTGTGTATTTCGTCGATAAAGAGAATGATGTTTCCCGCCGCGGTCACTTCGTTCACGACGTTGCGGATGCGCTCCTCGAAATCTCCGCGGTATTTCGCGCCCGCCACCATCCCGGTGAGCTCGAGGGAATACAGCTCTTTGTCCCTCAAGGCCTCTGGCACGTCGCCCTCGGCGATCTTGAGAGCCAGCCCCTCCGCGATCGCGGTCTTGCCCACGCCGGGCTCTCCGATGAGGCAGGGATCGTTTTTCGTGCGGCGGCAGAGAATGCGTATCACGCGGTCGATCTCTTTGTCGCGGCACGCCACGGGGTCGATCCTGCCCTCCCGTGCGGCTTTCGTCAGGTCGGAGGAATATTTCATCAGTGTTTCTCTGCCGTTCTTTCCCTGTCCGCCCTTGTGGGAGGGCATGGAAGCCGCCGCGTCCGGCGTGAGCGCGCGGTTCACGTCGCTCAAAAGCGTCTGCGGAGAAACGCCCAGGGCGTTCAGAAGCCGCACCGCGGCTCCGGCGCGTTCTTTCAATAAGGCGCAGAGCAGATGCTCCGTCCCTGCGAGAAGCTCCGTCCGATGTCCGAGCGCCAGCGCCGTTTCGATGATGTTTTTCAGACGGGGCGAAATGTCGTCCACTTCGAGCTCCGTGGGAAAACCGGCGCCGATCTCGGAGCGCAGCTTTTTTATCAGCGCGCCCGCCGTTACGTTTCTGCCCGCGAGCACCACGCCGGCAACGGAGGTGGTATCCTCGGCAAGACTGATGAGCAGATGCTCGCTGCCGATATAGGTGTGGCCGAGCTCCTGCGCGGTAAGGATCGCGCCGTTGAGCGCCGTGTCGGCTTTTACGGAAAAACCTGTGAATTTATACATATAATTTACTCCGACAAAAAAATTGTTCTTCACGGAATATTGGAAGATGAGACGATAAATGGCAGTTTAGCGGGCGAAGCCCGCAGCTTTCAGTTTTTAGTTTACAGTTTTCAGTCATGGAATGATTATACTGAAACAGGAAAAACTGTTTATCCGGGGGTAAAATCATGGTATTAAAACGAAATATCAGTATTTTTTCTGAAAACTGAATACTTAAAACTGAAAACTATTTTTGTTTAGCGGAACGCTAAACAAAAATTTATCGTCCTGTTATTTCTTTCACAAAAGGCAGCATTCCCCGACTTTCCGTGAAGACCGAAAAAAATAAAGCAGAGTTTGCTGCTCTGCTTTATTATATGGAAATATCCGGTTTTTCATTCAGCCGCGTTTGCCGGAAAATAATTTTTTCTTTACGATATCCGCGCGCAGCTCGTCACGCTTTGCCGAGGGGATCCTCTCTCCGGCAAGGCAGTTGACGCAGGCGGGCTGCATGGTGACGAACAGCTCGTTGATCGCGGTGATATCGGCTTCGCAAACGCCGTACAGGGCGCCGAGCCGCATCCACGAAAGCGCTTCCGTCATTTCGTCGGTGGAGAGAAGAACGGCGTTTTTCAGCAAACCGACCGCCCGGTTGATCTTATCCTTCACGCTTACTTCCGAAACGTATTTTTCCGCCGTGCGCCGTTCCTCTGTGGCGAGCTGCAAGGCGATGGATTTGAGGTTGGAGATGGCTTCCTCTTCGCTGATGCCCATGCTCACGAGATTGACGATACGCACCATATCGCCTTTTACGGCCAGACCGTCGCCGAACGCGCCGCACACGCGCAGTCCGAGCTTCGATACGGTGGAGGCGAGCGCGGGCATTTTTCCGGTGCCGGAAAGCGCGGGCAGATGCAATACCACCGATACGCGCAGCCCCGTACCGAGATCGAGAGGATTCTGATTCAAATAGCCGAGCTTCGGGTCGAAAGCGAAATGCAGGGCGGAGTGGAGAAGTCTGTCGTAGGAATAAGCGGCGGCGTAGGCTTTTTCGGGAGCCAAACCGCCCTCGGATGCCTTTATGTTGATGTGATCCTCCTCGCAGAGCATGATGCTGATCTTTTCATCCTCCGACAAAAGAAGAACGTGTCCGTCGGAAACGGAGGCGAACGCGGGCGTGATCAGACTGAGCTCCGCAAGCGAAGCCGCTTCGTAAGGATAGAGCCTTGCCATGTCTATTTTGCGCAGAGAATCGTCGTGCGCGGAAATAACGGAGCAAATTTTTGCGTTTACGGCGTTTTTTTCATTCGTATTGAGTCTCACCGGAAACGGGATGCCGTCGATGTTCCGTTTCAGACCGACCTCCGAAAGAAGAACGACGTCGCCGTGCTCGCCGGTATAATCGTACCATTTTTTCATATCGTTATTCCTCCCTGTCGGGGAATTTCCCGCGGTAGACGGCTCTGCCGTGCAGCTTGCGGATGGACGGATACAGTTTGTCGAAAAAAACGCGGTAGCAGTTCGGACAGCCCGGTTTTCCCGTAGCGCTGATATCCTCGAAGGAAAAACCGCACACTTCGCACCGGAGCGTTCTGTTTACGGAGTTTATATGCGGCAGGGAAAAGGATCCGACGGAGGAAGATACGGATATCCCGAAGCCGGGCAGTATGTCGGCGTAGCCGAGAGCGGCCGCGCAGTCGGCGCAGAGATGCACCTCCGCGGCTTCTCCGCCGATGATCCGTTTCATATGTACGCACGCGTCTTTCGCGCGGCAATTCTGACAAAGCATATTTTTTCTTCCTTTAATTTAAACCGTTAATAATATCAAATCGGGAAAAACTATGAATGCGTTTCAAAACGCAGATCAGATCTCGATGCCGAGTTCTTTGATCTTGTCCTGCAGCTTTAAGAAATCCTCGAAGCAGTCGCCTTTTTTTCTCGGATCTCTGAGCAGAGCCGCCGGATGGAAGGTGCCCATCATCAGCGCGCCGCCTTTTTCGTAAAAAATGCCGTGTTCTTTCGTTACCTTGAAATCGGGAGAGATAAGCCTCTGGGCGGCTATACGCCCCACGCATACGATGATCTTCGGATGCATGATCTTCACGAGCTCTCTGAGGTACGGCAGACACGCGTCCATTTCGTCGGGCAGGGGATCGCGGTTTTGCGGCGGCCGGCATTTAAGGATATTCGCTATATATATGTTTTCCTTTCTGTCGAGCCCTATTCCGTTTAAGTAAAGGTCAAGAAGCTGACCGCCTCTGCCCACGAACGGCTCGCCCTGCAGATCCTCGTTTTCTCCGGGCGCTTCGCCTACGAAAAGAAGCTGCGCGTCGGGATTCCCCACGCCGAACACAACGTTGTTCCGGCTTTCGCAGAGCCCGCATTTGCGGCAGGCTTCGGCTTCGGCCATAAGAGAAGAAAGATCGTTTGCCATCGCTGACTTACCCCCGTTATCGCTTTTGTGCAAAATGGATAAACGCATATTGCGGCATGATGAAAAAATCTGCATTGCGCCGATTGAAAAACGGAGGCGCAAATGCTAAAATACATTCATGTCCGCAGGCTTCAGACAGCGTTTTTATCCTGCTGCGCTCATTATACAATAAGTTTTTCTTTATGTCAATTTTATACTTTGATGTAACTCTTTTTTAATAAAAAAGGTATTGACTTATATTTTAGCTTCTTGTATAATACCACTGTAAACTGTTCCTTTACGGAATGGTGTATATTTGTATATTTAGAGCAGACCGGCTCTGATATAAAAAATAATTTAAAGGAAGGTCCTCAAAAATGAAAATTGCAAAAAAAGTGCTTGCAGTTGTTATGGCTATCGCTATGATCGGCTGCCTCACCGCTATGGCTTTCGCTGCTGGCGGCTCCATTAAGCTCGTTCCCGGCGAAGTTAAAGACGGCAAGCTTAAGGTTGCTATCGTTGCTGACAAGTGCGCAGGTCTCACCTCTGCTGACCTCGTAATCGAATACGATACCGCTACTCTTAAGTTCACCAAGGCTGCTCTCGGCAAGGATGCCAAGCTCTGCGCTGACACTGACAACACCTTCAGCGGTCTCGGCAACGAAACTGAAGCTGGCAAGATTGCTTATGCTTTCAATTTCCTTACCTCTCTCGACGCTGACGAATTCCTTGTAGACGGCGAATCCATCGGCATCAATGCTGATAATTTCGAAGTTGCTATCCTCAACTTTGACGTGATCGGCGACGCTGCTTCCACCGAGATCAAACTCGCTGGTGAAGTTAAGGATGCTGACGCTGCTCTCGCTGGCGCTACCGTAGTTCTCAAGAGCGAACCCGCTACTGAAGCTACCGAAGCTACCGAAGCTACCGAAAAAGGCACCGACGCTACCGTAGTTACCGAAGAAACCACCACCGGTACCAGCAATCCCTCCACCGGCGACGTTAAGACCGGCGACACCATGGCTCTCGCTGCTGCTGCTGGCGTAGTTGCTCTCGCAGGCGCTGCTTTCATCATCTCCAAGAAAAGAAAGTAATTAATTAAAGCCTTTTGCAGTTTTAATTAGGGTTTTCGGAGCTGTTCGAGAAATCGGACAGCTCCTTTTCCTTTGCCCGAAAAACGAAAAGAACAAGGAATATGAACGAAAAACAGCGCGGTAAATTTTTGTTTGAAGAGCTTCCGCGGAGGCACTTATCGTAGGGTTCGCCGCCCTCGGCGAACCGCATGGGAGCGTGCGGAGCACCACGAAACATATGATACTTTTGCTTCGTTTGGCTGCTTATGAACCGTGCAATTACAACAAATTCAGGCAAACGTATATTTTATTCTCCCGTTGCCCTCCGGGTGTTCCTTTGCGGTTCGCCGAGGGCGGCGAACCCTACGTGCTCCCGCAGCTTCAAAAACGATAACCTGCCATTTATCGTTCTGTCTTCATACTTTATTTCCGCACATAATAAAACGGCACCGCAGCGCTGCGATGCCGTTTTTTTGTTATGTGTCGGCTCAGAAACCGAGTTTCGAGAGTTCGGTCGGCTTATAGTTGAAATACTGCGGATCGAGCTTTTCGAGCTCTACCGCCGCGCGGAGGATGCTTCTTGCGTCGGAAGCGGATATCTTTTTGTCGAAATCAACGTCTGCCGCGAGCTTCTGTGCGGAGGATAAGCTTTCGAGACCGACGGCGGCGCGGAGCGCAAGGCGGGCGTCGGCGGCCGTTATCTTTTCATTGAAGTCGATGTCGCCCATCATCGCGTGAGTGTACTGCGTAGTGATGGCGAAGGAGTCGATCCTTTCGGTGGTGCCGTCTTTGTTGACCTTGAACGTGCCCGCCGCAAGGACGTCACCCTCCACAGTGAATACCGTGTAAACGGGAGCCTGCGCGTTTACGGTCTTTTTGAACTCTTTTCCGGCGGGAAGCTCATCGTTGTAGTCCGAGCCGGCGAAGCACCCCGCGAGGGAAATGAAGCCGGGAACGTTGATATACGCTTCGTATCTCTTGCCGTTTACGGTCGTGATGATGACGTCGTTGTTGGGAAGCGCGGTGCCCTCGTCGATGACGTGCGTGCGGCTGTAAACGGAATCCGTGCCGCCGAGCACGAGATTGACGGAGTGGGTGTTGATGAGGTTCAGAAGCTGTAATCTGAGTGCCTCGCTCACGGTGCTCACACCGTAAAGCGGAGTGTTGAGCACGAGGATCTTCCACGTTGCTTTCGTGCCGGTAAGATCCTTATCGAGCCATTTGAGCTGTCCCGCGGTAAGCGTGCCGTCGGAATCGAGCTCGTTGGTGTTGAGCACGGTGAAATGCGCGTTTTCGTAATCGTAGGAATAGAATACGCCGTATACGCTTTCGGCGTAGTCGGGAACGTCGGTGATAGCAAAATGCCTGGTCACGGGCATCGTATCGCCGATATCGCCCTTACCGGAAACGTACTGTACGGGCACGTTCAGGAAAGTATCGCGCGCGCCGTTGAGCGCCCAGCTCCACTGATCCTCGTTATCGCCCTTGCAGACGGAGTTGCCGCCGTTGATGATGAAGCTGAGGTCGTTGTTTGCCGCCGCGGTCTTTACCGCAAGATCGAAGTTTTCGTACATCGCGGGAGCAACGCCCGCCGCGTCGGAAAGGAACGCGAAGGAGAATTTTTCGTCGTTGTCGGCGGTCGTGAAACTGCCTTCACTGACAAAGCCTTTTTCGAAATCGCCGATCCGGAATTTGTATTCGGTGCCGGGTTCGAGACCGGTGAGCGCAAGCGTATGGACGTTGACTTCTCTCGTCCAAGGAAGAATACCGAAGGTGCCGAAATCGAAGCCGTAGCCGCTCACGGCGGTGCATTCCGTCTTTGCTTCAACGCCCGCCGTGGTGGGTTTTCCGGTGAATTCGCCGTTTGCTTTGATAAGCTCGATATCGCTGCCGGTCACGGAGTATTTGGTCATCCACTTGATGTTTACGGAGGTGGAGGCGTCTTTGCCGAGCGACATGTTGACGTTTGCGGGAAGCTGCATATCTTCCACCGTGGGTTCGACCTCAACGGGACCCGCGTAGGTGTAGGTAACGTCCCAGTCCTTGTCCTCGTCGATGAAGAGGTCGGAGGCGATCACGTAGAGCTGCCGTGCGGCCGCTTTTTTCTGAATGTCGCCGAGATAGGTGTCGAGAAGCTTATAGATCACGTCGTTCGTCGTGCTGCCGTAGTCGATGAGGCCGGTACCTAATACGGTCTCGATGAGCACGCGGTAGCTGAGGCTCTGACCGGAACCGAGAAGATCGGCCATCTTTTGGAGCTTTGCCATGAAATCGTCCACGGAGGAGGCCTTGTATATTTCGGTGTTCGCGGCGGCGGAAATAAGCTTGAAAGCAAGACGTACGTAATCTCTTACCTCGTCGTCTCCGCCGCTGATGAGAGTATCGAGATGGATCTCCGCTTCGCCGAGAATGGTATCGAGCGCCACGTCGTTCACGACGTATTCGATCACGGTGTCAAAGATGATATCCACGAATTCGGGTTCGCCGCAGTGCTTCAGTACGTCCTGAATGAAGAGGTCGTCGGAGATATCCTCGTTGCCGGGATACATGTAAACCATGGCGGAGAAGAAGAGGTCGCCGATCGTGCCGCCCTTTTCCGCGTCGCCGAAGCCGTAGGAGTCGATGAACTTGGTGCAGGGTACGTCGGAGATCTGTACGGCTACGATATTGTCGAGCGCCGTTTTGATCGTGGGCCAGAGGAGCTCGTCCGGCGCGTTGATGAACTTATCGCAGAGCTGTTCGTCGAGATCGTCGATGAAATCCATGATATTGGTAAGCTCGAATACGGTGTCGCCGCCGAGAACGATATCCTCGGGAATGTAGCTCCTGAGCCATGCTTCGAGGTCGAAGCCGAACTGTTCTTTGATGAATGCTACGATGCTGCCTTGCTCCTGAATATCGGAGATATAGCCGGAAAGCAGGTTCTTTATCATATTGAGCAGATAAACGGAAGCATCCATCGTATCGCCCATCTGTTTGGCGCAGCCCGTGGTCAGATGATAGGGCTGATCGTATTCCTCACTGGTCACGCTCTTCACTTTTACGTCGCGATCGCAGGGATATTGTTTGTATTCCGCGCTTACGGTCCCGTCGGCGTCACGGCTGAAAGCCGTTTCACGGAACCGGAAGGGATACTGCGTGAGCGTGGGAACGATGCAGGAGAAAAGAGGCTCGCCCGCGTCGGAATAGGTAACGTCCACGTCGCTCACGTGCTGATGTCCGCTGAATACGAAGTGGATGCCCGCGTCCGCGAAGGTCTCCTGAAGCTTATAGGCATTGTCGATGGTGAAGCCCTGCAGGACTTCGCCGTGCATGTAGTTCATTTCCGAGAGGTTCCAGTGGGTGAAGGCGATGGGCGTTTCTCCCTTGTCCTGCGCGTCTTTTGCCTGCGCGAGGATCCAGGAAAGAAGCTCGTCGGTGACGTTGCCCGCCGTTTCATGCTCGTTTTCACCGGATTTTGTATTGCCCGCGGAATATTTGCCCGCGTCGATGAAAATGAGGCGGTAGCCGCCGTCAACGCTCTTCGCATAGGAGAGCGCGCCGGGAAGCTGCTTCGCGGTCGCTTCGGCTATATCGTCGGCAAAGGTGAAATCCGCGTCGCCGTAGCCGAAATCCTTGTATATTTCATAGAACTCCGCGGGAGTCGTAGCCTTCGACGGAGCTTTCTGCAGGTCGGGAGTGATGAATTCGGAAGCAAGGGTGTTGTTGATGTCGTGGTTGCCGTTGATAACGAAAACCTCTAACCCCGTGTCCGCTTCAAACTTCGCGAGTTTTTCGGCGAGTTCGGTATGGCCGGCGTATTCACCGTTGGTGGTGAGGTCGCCGCAGATCACGACGTATTTGAGGCCTTTGTCCTTCGCGTCGTTCGCGAGAGCCGCGAGAGCCGCGTCGGTGATGCCCGCCATATCCTCATAGATCGCGTTCGCGCCTTTTAAATAGGTGTAAAAGGCTTCGCTCTTATAGAGGGAAAGGCTTGCCGGATAATAATGGATATCCGACAGCGTTGCTAAAAGAAGATCGCCGGGTTCTGCCGCCGCCGCGAAGCTCATGGGAATGCAGCAGAGGAGGAGAGCGATGCTCAGAAGTACCGAAAGAATCTTTTTCATAAGTGTGACCTCCGGGAAATAATTATACATATTAAAGTATATAGGAAGAAAATAAAAAAGTAAAGAGGAATATTATAAAAAAGGTTCTTCACGAAAAATTAGGGTATACGCTTTTTATGAAGGTAATAAAGTAAGATAAATTTTTGTTTGAAGCGCCTGCGAACAAGTCATCGCGTAGGGGCCGCCACCCGGCGTGCCCGCATGGGAGCACCCAGAGGGCAACGGAAGAAACAAATAACTGATTGCTTATTTTTGTTGTAATTGCACGGATTACAGACTTTCTATCGCTGCAAAAGATACTTATGTTTCGTTTGTGCTCCGCACGGTCATATGCGGGCACGCGGGGGTGAGGCGGTAGTGAATGACAGTCCGGTGGACTGTCGGAGCCGCCGAACCGACCGAGCAGGGCTGTGCCCGTGGCGAGACCGCGGCCCCTACGAGCGAACATTGTGCCTCTGCGCTGACCTGCAATCAACCGATTCATTCCCCAACTTTCCGTGAAGAGCAAAAAAGCCCGCCGGGAAAACGGCGGGCAGACAGCGGAAATATTATATCGGAAGAAGACCGGCAAGATAGTATACGAGCGGTACGAAAAGGAGAGCGGGAAGATAATTCGCCACCTTCAGCTTTGTCACGCCGAGGATATTGAGGCCGAGACCGATGATCATTACGCTTCCGGCGCAGGTGATCTCCGCGGTGAGAGCCGCGTCGGTAAGCACGTTCTGCAGAAGCCCCGCCAGAAGCACGAGCCCTCCCTGGTATACGAGCACGAACACCGAGGCGAGCATGACTCCCACGCCCAACGTGCTTGCGAGCATACAGGAGGATATGAGGTCGAGCACGGATTTGGTGTAAAGCAGCTTGTTGTCGCCGTTCAGACCCGCGTTCAGCGCGCCCACGATCGTCATGGCGCCCACGCAGAAAAGAAGGCTGGCGGTCATGAAGCCCTGTGTGATATTGAGCTTTTTTCCCTCTTTTTTCACCGCTTTCCGTTCGATGAGGTCACCGAGCTTTTCAATCTTTCCGTCGATGTCGATGAGTGTGCCGAGCGCCGTACCGAGCGCCATCGAAACGATGAGCACGATGGTATTGTCCCCTGCGAGAGCGCCGTCGATGCCGATATAGATCGTACACAGGCCGATCGCTGTCATAACGGCTTTCGACACTCTTTCGGGTATTCCTTTTTTGAGAAGCAAGCCTATGCCGCTGCCGAGCAGAACGGTCGCGACGTTAACGAGTACGCCTGTCATGAATGTGCCTCTATCTCCCTGATCAGAGTTTCTCTGAAGTTTTCAAACGTTTTGACGTCGAGCGGATAGTGATGGAAGTCGATATCGCCGAGCTGCTCTCTTATGAGCGAAAGCACGTATTCCCGCGAGGTCTTTTCCTCAAGTGCCCGGAGCGCCGAGATATCTTTTATGCCGTCGGCGAAGACCTGCTGCCGCAGCGAGGGCAAAGGCTCGCCGTTCTCTCCGGGATACACGATGAAGGCGTCGCCGGACGGGAAAGCGCCGCCCGCGTCGGTCTCGGTAAAGGGATCGACGGGTCTTCTCGAAAGCTGCGTATAATAGAAATTGAAGCCCCACTGCAAAAAGCCCGCGCAATCATATTTATAAAGGAGCGTGCCGAGGATGCGGTTTTTGATCGAGGGAAGAGCGAAGAAGCGGTTCGGCTGCTCGTCGGGATACGATCCGCAGCAGTGGTAGGTCCACAGCGACGGTACTTTTCCCGCGAAATCGTCGATGTTGGTCTGGTGCGGTACGGGCGTCTGCATGAGCCCGAGCTTGTAGAATTCATAATCGGACATCGCGTCGATGTGCTCGTAGACGCCGAAATATTTCCGGACGACGTCGGACGTTCTGCGGTAGCGGGCGAGCGCTCTCAGACCGGGTTCGTCGGAGCAGTGGACGTAGCATTTTTTCGTGATGCCCTTTTTATCGGTGTATTCCGTGAGCGCGGCGGCGAACTGCCGTAAAAAGCTCGTATAGCCCTGCGATACGGAGTCCGTTTCCCAACCGAAGATACGGCGATAACCGTCTTTTGTCTGTGCCATGATCTTCGGAGCGTGC
Organism: Acutalibacteraceae bacterium; assembly: GCA_045616815.1. Classification (GTDB taxonomy): domain Bacteria; phylum Bacillota; class Clostridia; order Oscillospirales; family Acutalibacteraceae; genus RUG806. The sequence goes on along the minus strand of JAZLHN010000086.1, from coordinate 19,521 downwards.
CTCGCGCCCCACTGCGTATACAGATGGGAGAGTTCAAAATATTTTATCCCGCATCTGAACGCCGTATCCACCCAGCGGTCGAGTTTTTCAAAGCCGAAGGTGTAGGTATAGCCTTTTTTCGTCACGTCAACAAGCTGTACCGTGGGACGTTCGGAGCCCTCTTCCGTGTCGAGCGGGGGCGTGAAGAGGGGAGTGAGGATGCAGTTGACGCCGTGCTTCGCGGCGCTCGTCATGAAGTTTTCCACGATCCTCCAGTATTCTTCGCCGAAGACCTCCGCTTTATAATAGGTGGAAAGACAGTCGGTGTGGAACCAGTTGGTATGCACGAGCTTCTGCTCCGGAAGGAGACAGTCAGCCAGTTTTACCGTGACGCTTTCCGTCGCGTTCACGCGGCACGCCTTTGCCGAAAAGGTGAGCTCGTATTCGCCCGCGGCGCATCCGTCGGTGACGATCTCGGCCCAGACGCTCTTCGCCTTGCCCGCTTCCAGCTCGATGGTCCCGTCGGTGGGGAGCAGAAGATCGGGATAATAGCCGGGGGCACCGCCGTTGAGCATCGTGCAGCGGCGGGCGTGCTCGATATTTAAAGGATACGAGGAGTATATTTCCTTTACTTCGTACAGCTTTACGGAAAGTCTGCATTCCGCCGTGACCTTCACCTTTACGTCCTTATCGGACAAAAGCGCGAACTGCACGTTCGCCGTTTCGCCGATGAGTACCGGTATATTGGTGATCTTTGCGGGCAGTACACCGCAGCCTGAGAAAAGTTTTTCAAGAGATGAACATACGGTCGAGGTGATCCCCATTTTTTTCTCCTCCGTTTCATGTTTCCGCCGTTTCGCGGTTTGCGGTCCCGGCGGATATATTGTAGTAAGTTTTTTCAGAAAAATAATAGCATTGTAATAAAACAAATGCAATACAGAGGCAAAAAAACATTATTTTGCACAAAATAAGTCCCGCAAAATCTACATTTACAAAAGGTTACGGGAAGTTCTTTGATATTGACTTTTTTACGTCTGTACTTTATAATCAATAATGTATAAAAGGCAAAAATGTCAGGAGGCTGAAAGCCATGAAAAAAACTATGTCGGTGATCCTTGCGGCGCTTCTTCTCGTCTGCTGTCTTCCGTTCTCCGTATTCGCGGAAGAAACGATCGTACCCGCCGATACTTATGCATCTGCTCACAACTATGTTCTCAATAACGCGAACCCTGTTTACACGGTCGAAGCGGGCAAGACCTTTACGGTCCCCGAGGGGATTACCCTGTATATCGACCAGGGGGCTACGCTTGAGGTCTACGGTACGCTCAATGCTGAAGGTTCCGTTATATCCCGCGGCGGTAAGCTGCTTCTCAAGCTCGATACCGAAAAAGGCACTTACGGAAAGCTTGTTCAGAGCGAAGACGGCCACGTGGGCGGCAACGATCCCACGAATTACCGTGCCGAGGTCGTGTTCTCAAACAAAAACCTGGATGAATATACCGTTTATGAACATCATATCGGTAATGTGAAGTATACCTGTTCAAAGAACGGTTCTTCTTATGCGGACGTCCTCGCCTATGATCCCGGTGATGACAGCAATGCCAATGACGATCCCGATTACTCCGATGCAACTCCCTATGCCGCGTTGAATTACAACGTTCCTACGGAAGTCCTCATCAATCAATATCTCACTTTTAAAATGGATATTCTGGATGAAAAGGGATCCAACAAAAAATACGACGCCAATAAGCTCGTTTTTAAGTTCAATGACGTGAACGTCAAAAACGCGCAGAACGTCAATCAGGTTTACGTGACCACCGCCGGCGTGATCTCTTTCGCAGGCAGCAAGTCGTGGAACGAAGATACTTTCCTCAGGACGTTCCGTATCTATATCCCCTCGGGCACAGGCTATTCCGTTTACGGTATAAACGGTGAGGTGAGTGCCGAGACCGAGACCGTACGTTTGAAATACGGCACCGATTTTACGTTCCGTGTGGATATCGACTCCGAATACAGCCGTTCCGAAACAGAGCGTGAGATCTATCTGATCAATACCTACCAGTTCGTTCCCTCCAGATATTCCGCCACTCTTGCCGAAATGGCGGGCGCCGGCAGCGACTGGAACGACGTTTCATTTTATGATACCGAGGGAAAATATCCCTGTGTTCTGAAATTCAAAGACTCCGACGGTTCCGACGGAAAGCTTTTCATTGATGAAAACGGCTTCTGCCATATCCCCGGCGAATACATCAATTGTGAATGCAGTATCGCCGTAACGGGCGTAGCGAAAAACGAAACCATCACTTTCGCCGCGAAGATCGTAAACATGCTCAGAAGCATCGTCGACCAGATCCGCGATTTCTTTGAATATCTTGCCACTCTGTTTACAAAGTGATATGATAGTGAAAGCATTGAAATGATCGGATGTATTTCGCTTTTCATCTTATAAATTTTCGGAGGTTTTAACATTTATGAAAAAAGTAATTTCTCTTATTCTTTGCGCGATCATGCTCTTCGGCTGTCTTCCCATGATGTCTTTTGCGGAAGATGAACCCATTATGGAGCTCACAACTTTCACCGGTTCCGACATGATAGGCTCCGGCAAAACTGCCGTTGTAAAAGCCGGTACGACTTTTGAGGTTCCCTCCTCCACCACTCTTTACGTTCCCGAAGGCGCTACCCTTAAAGTAGAAGCAGGCGCCGAGCTGAACATAAGAGGCAGCATCATCGTTATGGATAATGCCGTTCTCAGCGTTGAAGGCGAAATCAAAAACGGCGGAAACGTAACGCTCAACAGCGCTAGAGCGAATGCGTACGTTCTGATTTCTTATCCCAGCCTTGAGGATTGCGGTGCTGCTTCCGATTGGATCGATTCGATCAAATGCTGGTACGGCGATACGGCTACTGCCGATATGGAAGAAGAAGGACTTCATGAGATCGCCGAGCTCAAAACGAATGACAACAAGCTTGACCTTGAAAACGGCGGTTCTTTTGCATTCCCTCTCAACAAATTCCTTTTCGTAGACGTTGATATCTTTGAGCCCGTTCCCGACAGACCCAGATTCGACGAGTCGAAGTTTATGATATTCTTCAAGGGCACAGGCCTCGGCTATAAGCAGGGCTACAGCTCCTGCAAAGTAAGCAACAGCGGTGAGCTCAGCTTTACGAAGTGGGTGAACGAGTCCGATTTCTACAAAATGTGCAAGATCCAGCTCCCCACCGGTGAAGGCTATGAAGTGATCGGCAGAGACTGCGAGATCAGCGCCGACGGTACCGTATACATAAAATACGGTGATCCCTTCGCTTTCAGAGTAGAGATCGACGAAGCCTACGATATGTCCGATTACAGAGTATATATCTACAACGGCTACGGTTTCTTAGGTATCGTACCCGAAAATCCCAGCCTTATCCCCGACGATTTCTTCGTCAAGGATGAAGACGACGGTCTGAAGGACGGTTGGTATACGTTCAGAGTGCTCGACCCCGCGAAAACGGAAGCAGCCGGTACTCCCGTATACGAGAATAAGGTGATCGGCGACAGCACGGTTTATGTTCTCGGTGTGACCAAGAATGAAACCATCACTCTGATCGGCAACATCATCGAGACCATCAAGAGCGTATTCAATATGCTTAAGGAATTCTTTGAGGGCATCATCGAAGCTTTCAAGGGCGGTTTCTGATAAACTCACTTAATAAAGAAAGCTCCCCACCGGGGAGCTTTTTCTTTTGTTTTTTGTTATAACGTTACGGTAAAAACGACGCTTTTTCCGTCCGGACTGTGCGCGTTTATCTTTCCGCCGTGCGCCGAAACGATGGCTTTGGCCACCGAAAGTCCGATCCCGCTGCCGCCGGTTTGCGAGGAACGGGAATCGTCGCTCCTGTAAAAACGCTCGAACAGTACGTTCAGATTTCCTTTTTTGATCTCTTTCACGCTGTTATCCACGGTCAGTACTTTGTTTTTTCCGTTCGTTTTCAGAGAAAAACTTATCCTGCCGTTTTCATCCGAGTATTTCATGGCGTTGTCGAGCAGCAGGGAAACGAGCTGCGTGACGGTGCTCTCGTCGCCGTCGAAGAAAACGTCCGGTTGGATGCTCACCGTATACGCTTTGTTTTCCGATTGCGCCACCGCGTCGAAGGAATGAGCGGTTTCGAGACATACGTCCGAAAGATTGAAATGTGTCTTCTGCGGAACGTAGTTTTCTTCCTCCATACGCGAAAGCATTACGAGCCGGGAAGTGAGCTCCGAGAGTCTGTTTACCTGATTGGATATGCTTTTCGTCCAGTCGCTTTCACCGTTTTCGAGCTCTATGACCTCGTTGGCGGAGTTGATGATGGCGAGCGGCGTTTTTATTTCATGGCTCGCGTCGGTGATGAAGCGCTTCTGCTTTTCATAGCTTTCCGCCATCGGTCTCGTCACGAGTTTTGAGAAAAGAACGACTAAAATGAAAACGAGAAGAAGCCCGATGCCCCCCGCGAAGGTCGCGGCGCGCAGGAAGGAAGCGAAAGAAGAAAGCTCACGCGAGGAGTCCACGAAGATCACGAGCTTCCCGTTGACATAATCGCACACCCGGAAGCGGAAATTCCGCAGGAATCCGGAGCCCTTTCCTTTTTCCACGGCGCCGGAGGCAAGAGAGAGCGCTGTCCGGCTGTCGATCGCCGCGATGCTGCCGGTGTTGACCGCCACGGCTTTTCCCTCGGCATTGAAGATGACCGAAAAATAGCGCGTGTCAAACGGTGATTCCTCCGAGAGCCTTCCCCTGCTGCCCGGGGTGAACAAGCCGAAGAAATCCTGCATGAGGGGGAACGTGCCGCCGTTCATCTCGATCATGTCGATCCGCTCGTCCGCCGTCCTTTTTACGTTGATAAAATTCGCCGTTGCTATCGAGCCGAGGATCAGCACGAGCACGGCGAATACCGCGAGCATCGCCGCGGCTGTGAATTTTCGTCGCAGTTTTTTAACCATCGTTTTTCTCCAGCACGTAACCGAGGTTTCTTACCGCGGTTATTTTTACGTCGGCGCCGATCCCCGCTAATTTTTTGCGGATGTAAGAAACATAGACCCACACCACGTTCAGCTCGGTCTCGGTGTCGTAACCCCAAATCTTATCCATGAAGCGTTCGGTGGACAATATCTGCCCGGGGTTTGCTATGAGCATTTCGAGCATCTGATATTCCTTGTTGGACAGCCGGACTTTTCCCGCGGGACCGCTGATCTCGAACGTCAGCCGGTCGAGCGTCACACTGCCGAAGGTAAGCGTGTTTTCCGCCGTTTCGCCCCCGCGGCGCGTCATGGCGCGGATGCGCGCGAGCAGTTCCTTGATGGCGAAGGGCTTTGTCAGATAGTCGTCCGCGCCCGCGTCGAGTCCCGCCACCCGGTCGTCGATCTCCGAGCGTGCCGTCAGCATGATCACCGGAAGACCGAGCCCTTCGGCGCGAGCGGTCTTCAGTACCTCGATGCCGTCTTTTTTCGGCATCATGATATCGAGGATCGCGCCGTCGTACAGTCCCGTGCGCAGATATTCGAGCGCGTCGTCGCCGTCGTATACGGCGTCAACGGAATAATTGTTGTGTCGGAGCAGAGTGACGAGAGCGTCGGATAATTCTTTTTCGTCCTCCGCTAAAAGCAGTCGCATAGTTTCATCTCCGTTGCGGTAATATCGAAACAGCAGACTTTATCGGTCTGCTGTTTTCAGAATATCGTATAAAGTTTAAATAAACATAAAATCAATAGGCCGCGAGATAAGAAAGGCAGGGGCACACGCGCGAGTCGAGAATGCGGATACGCACGGTGTCTGTATTCACGCACCGGAACGACGCGTATTTTTTGTAGCCGACCGTGGTGCCCTCGTACACCGTTTTCCAGCCTTTGGCGGTGAGACAATCGACGGCGAACGCTTCTATCCGCTGACTTTTCAGAACGTTTTCTTTGATCTCCACCGTTCTTATTTTTCGCTTTTCCGGCATTTTTACGGTAACGATCGCCGTATTGTCGCCTTCACGGCAGGAAAACCACGTTTCGTAAGAGTCCGTTGAAAGGGAGTCGGCGGTATGTACGCCGTCGTCCTTATCGGAGGTGAATTCCGCGTCCGCGAAAAGATTGTTTCCGTAGGTTTCCTTTATTTTATTGCCGAGCTTCTCGAGACGCTTTCTGTCCGCGGCGTTGATGAGACCTTCGTCGTCCGCGGGGATGTTGAGCAGGAGAGTGCAGTTGCCGCCCACGCTTCTCGTATAGATATCGAACAGCTTTTTCAGGGAATGTACCTTCCCGTTTTCGTTTTTGTGCCAGAACCAGCCGGGTCGGATGGAGGTATCGACCTCGGCGGGCTTCCACGCGAGCCCTGACGCGCCCTCAAGGAATTGCCGGCTGCCGAGATCCTCGTTCGTGGCGTCTAACGTTTTGACGGGCTTATGTTCGTCGTGCTGGCTCTTCCCGGCGATATCGTCGTTCGAGTCGAAGCCGGTGGGGAGCACGCTCCATTCCGAGGGACGCGTACGTCCCGCTTCGTTGCCGCACCAGCGGATATCGGGACCGCACACGGAAATGCAGGCGCCGGGCTGCAGCTTACGCACGAGGGCGTAATATCTGTCCCAGTCGTATACCTGCTTTTTGCCGTTTTTGCCTTCGCCGCACGCGCCGTCGAACCACACGGAGAAAATATCTCCGTAGTTCGTGAGCAGTTCCGTGAGCTGCGCGCAGAAATAATCGTCGTATTCTTTCCCTTTGCCGTAGTGGACGGAATTCCGGTCCCACGGGGAGAGATACACGCCGAATTGAAGCCCCGTTTTGCGGCAGGCGTCGGCTGCTTCCTTTACGACGTCCCGTCCCGTTTTTCCGAACGGGGAATTCTTCACGCTGTGCTCCGTGTACGCGGAGGGCCACAGACAGAAGCCGTCGTGGTGCTTCGCCGTGAGGATCATGCCCTTCATGCCCGCGGCTTTGAAGGTCTCGGCCCACTGCAGGCAGTCGAGCTTCGAGGGAGCGAAGATCTCTTCGCTCTCCGTTCCGTCGCCCCATTCTCTGCCCGTGAACGTATTCACCGTGAAATGCACGAACGCGTAGAATTCCATCTGCTGCACGTTCATCTGCCGCTCGCTCGGCACACATTCCACGAGCTTTTTGTCGAATTCAAAATGTTCGTACATAGTCGTTATCCTATTTTTTTATTCACAAAATCCTCGGCGGACTTCATTGCTTCGAGCGTTTTTTCCAGAAGCTCCGATAATTCCCAGCCGAGTATATCCGCGCCCTGCTTTATCACGTCGCGCGAGCAGCCCGCGGCAAATTTTTTGTCCTTGAATTTCTTTTTGAGTCCCGAAAGCTCCATGTCCTTGCAGCTTTTCGATTCCCGCATGAGCGAATACGACCAAATGAGCCCCGTCAGCTCGTCGGCGGCGAACAGCGCCTTTTCGAGGATATGCTCCGGTTCGACGTCGGAGCAGAGTCCGTACCCGTGCGCGCACACGGCGTGGATGAGCTCGTCGGACGCGTCGGCCTCTTTCAGAAGCTCCGGCGCCTTTTTGCAGTGCTGCTCGGGATAGAGCTCGAAGTCGATATCGTGCAGAAGTCCGACCTCCGCCCAGAAATCCGTGTCCTGCGGAAAGCCGAGGTCGTTCGCGTACCAGCGCATCACGCCCGAAACGGTGTAGGCGTGCCGCAGATGAAATTCATCCTTGTTGTATTTTTTCAATAGAGCTTCCGCTTTTTCAGATCCCATAGGCTGATACATAAGATATGCCCCTCTTATCTAATGCATAATGCATAATTCATAATGCATAATTCAAAATTCACAACTTAAAACTTAAAACTTAAATTTTTTTTGTACGCTTCTACGGTGTTTTTCATCAGCATGGCGATCGTCATGGGACCTACACCGCCGGGTACGGGCGTGATCGCTCCCGCGACCTCTTTCACGTTCTCGAAATCTACGTCGCCGCATACCTTGCCTTCGGCGTTTCGGTTGATGCCCACGTCGATGACCGCCGCGCCGGGTTTTATCATATCGGCGGTCACGAATTTCGCTTTGCCCACCGCCGCGATCACGATATCCGCCTGCGATACGATCTCCTTCAGGTTCGCCGTGCGGGAATGGCACACCGTAACGGTGGCATTTTCACGGAGCATCAGCAGAGCCGCGGGCTTGCCCACGATATTGCTCCGGCCGATCACGACGCAGTGTTTTCCCGCCGTTTCGATGCCGCAATATTTAAGCATTTCGATGATGCCCGCCGGGGTGCAGGGAACGAAGCCCTGTTCGCCCGTCAGCAGTTTGCCGGTGTTTACGGGATGGAAGCCGTCCACGTCCTTGACGGGAGAAATGGCGTTGATGACCGCCTTTTCGTCGATCTGCGCGGGGAGAGGAAGCTGGCAGAGGATGCCGTCTACGCCGTCGTCCTCATTGAGCTTTTCTATGAGAGCCAAAAGCTCCGTCTGCGTTGTGGCTTCGGGAAGCGCGTATTCGAGCGAGGTGATGCCGCAGGCCTCGCACGCCTTTTTCTTGTTCTTTACGTAGATCTGCGAGGCGGGGTCGTCTCCCGCGATGATCACGGCGAGACAGGGAGCTCTGCCGCCTAACGCGCATTCCGCCGCTTTTTCGGCGGCTTTCGATTTGATGAAAGCGGAAATTTCTTTTCCGTCGATGATCTTTGCCGACATTTTTATTTTTCTCCTTAATAAAATCAATATAAAAAGATTTTAGCGATTTGCCCAGTTATTGTCAAGATGATAAACGGGTTTAATGGAAAAATTGCACCAATTAAATATTTTTATTAGTCAATTTCAAAAATGGTATATATGATAAAAGTTAATTCTTTGAAATAATTATTGACAAATTGAGAACGTTGTGATAAATTTTTAACGAATTTCCGCTTAACCTATATAAAATAATAAGAAGTTATTCGGAAAAAATAATCAGGAGGAAACTCAGAATGAAAAAGTTCACTAAGATCCTTGCTCTCATTCTTGCTTTCGCTATGGTAGCGTGCTTCGCAGCCTGCGGCGGCAACAATGAAGAAACCACTACTGCTGCTCCCGAAGGCGACACCACCGCTGCCGAAGGCGATACCACCGCTGCTCCCGCAGGCGACGCGGAAGGCACCTTCAAGCTCGGCTTCGTAGGTCCCCTTACCGGCGGCGCCGCTATCTACGGTACGGCTGCCAAGAACGGCGCTCAGATCGCCGTTGACGAGATCAACGCTCTTGAGGGCGACATCAAGTTCGCTTTCAACGCGCAGGACGACACGCACGATGCCGAGACTTCCGTCAACGCTTACAATACCCTCGTTGACTGGGGTATGCAGGCTCTTATCGGCCCCGTTACCACTCAGCCCGCTATCTCCGTAGCTGCCGAGGCTTATGCCGACAGAGTATTCTGCCTCACTCCCTCCGCTTCTTCCACCGACGTTATCGATGAGAACGACAATATGTATCAGGTCTGCTTCACCGACCCCAACCAGGGTACCGGCTCCGCTGACTACATCGCCGAGAACTTCGCCGACGCGAAGGTTGCCGTTATCTACAGAAACGACGACGCTTATTCGCAGGGTATCCGCGATACCTTCAAGGCGGAAGCCGACGTTAAGGGCGTAGAGATCGTTTACGAAGGTACCTTCACCGAGGCTACCTCCACCGATTTCTCCGTACAGGTCACCGCCGCCAAGAACGCGGAGGCCGACCTCGTATTCCTTCCCATCTATTATCAGCCCGCTTCCGTTATCCTCAAGCAGGCTGCCGATATCGAATACGCTCCCACCTTCTTCGGTGTTGACGGCATGGACGGTATCCTTACCATGGAAGGCTTCGACACGGCTCTTGCCGAGGGCGTAATGCTCCTTACCCCCTTCTCCGCAGATGATCCCAACGCTGCCGATTTCGTTGCGAAGTACACCGAGCAGTTCGGTGAGACTCCCAACCAGTTCGCTGCCGACGGTTACGACGCTGTTTACATCATCTACAACGCTCTCCAGAAGGCCGGCTGCAAGGCTGAGGACGATGCCGCGACGATCTGCGAGACTCTGATCGCCGCTATGCCCGGTCTCTCCGTTGACGGTCTTACCGGCGCGGGCATGACCTGGGACGACAACGGTGCCGTTGCCAAGGCTCCCATGGCTGTCGTTATCAAGGAAGGCGTTTACGTTACTCCGTAAGTAACCGAATAAAGCTTTAATAAGCAACTTTTTCCGGCTGCCGCAGGCAAAAACTTACGGCAGCCGGTTTTCATTGAAAAAGAAAACGAGGTTTTTTCATGGAATTTCTTTCTTATCTTATCAGCGGACTGAGCCTCGGTAGCGTGTACGCCATCATCGCTCTCGGCTATACGATGGTTTACGGTATCGCCAAGATGCTCAACTTCGCGCACGGCGACGTGATCATGGTGGGCGGCTACGTTTCCTACTTCGTCGCGGGCGCGCTTGCCGAAAAAGGCAATATTTCCGGTTGGGTAGCCATGCTTGTCGCCATGGCAGTCTGCACGGCGCTCGGTGTGCTTATCGAGGGCTTTGCCTATAAGCCTCTGCGCGCGGCTCCCTCCCTTGCCGTTCTGATCACGGCCATCGGTGTTTCCTACCTTTTACAGAACTCCGCTCTCCTTATGTGGGGCGCGAACGTGAAATATTATCCTTCCATCATCGAAGGTACTCTCAAGCTCTTTGACGGACAGCTCTCCATCTCCTACGTCTCGCTGCTTACCGTCGCGGCGTGCGTGGTCATCATGGTGGGTCTCACGCTCTTTACGTCCAAGACCAAAATGGGCAAGGCGATGCGCGCCTGCTCCGAGGATAAGGGCGCCGCGCAGCTCATGGGCATCAACGTCAACAAGACGATCTCCGTGACCTTCGCCATCGGCTCGGCGCTCGCCGCCGTAGCGGGCGTGCTGCTCTGCTCCTCCTACCCGAGTCTGATCCCCACCACGGGATCGATGCCCGGCATCAAGGCGTTCACGGCTGCCGTTTTCGGCGGCATCGGCTCCATCCCCGGCGCGTTCGTCGGCGGCATCCTGCTCGGCGTCATCGAATCCTTTGCCAAGGCGTACATTTCCACGCAGCTGGCGAATACCATCGTTTTCGCGGTGCTGATCGTCGTACTGCTTGTGCGTCCCGCTGGACTTCTCGGCAAATACGTGCCCGAGAAGGTGTAAGGAGGTGCCGTGAATGAGTAAACTCAGTAAAAACGGTAAATTCCGTATCACGGATTACCTTACCTATATCGTAGTCACGGCGGCTTTCCTGATCGTGACCGTTATGAATCAGGGCGGTCTGCTCAATAAAAAGATGCAGGGTCTGCTCGTACCGGTCTGCTGCTATATCATCATGGCGCTTTCGCTGAACCTCACCGTCGGCATCATGGGGGAACTGAGCCTCGGTCACGCCGGCTTCATGAGCGTGGGCGCGTTCACCGGCGTCATCGTATCGCAGAGCCTGCTGGATTCTGTACCGAATCCCGTTATCCGTCTGATCATCGCCATCATCGCGGGCGCGATCACCGCGGGCATCGCGGGTTTCATCATCGGTATCCCGGTGCTGAGACTGCGCGGCGACTATCTTGCCATCGTTACGCTCGCCTTCGGTGAGATCATCATGGATATCATCAACTGCCTTATCGTGGGTGTTGACTCCGAGGGACTGCATATCATCCTCAATTTCAAGGGCGACAAGTCCGTGAACGACCTGAACCTTTTAGACGGCGGCAGGGCGATCATCAAGGGAGCGCAGGGCGCGGTCGGCACCAAGACGATCTCCACCTTCGCGGCGGGCTTTGTCCTCATCCTCATCACACTTTTCGTGATCCTCAATTTCGTGCGCAGCCGTACCGGCAGAGCCGTGCTGGCTATCCGCGATAACCGTATCGCGGCGGAATCCGTGGGCGTAAGCGTCATGAAATACAAGATGATCGCGTTTGTGATCTCCACCACCCTCGCGGGCATGGCGGGCGCTCTGTACGGACTGAACCTTACCGGCCTTTCCGCGGCAAAGTTCAATTTCAACACGTCCATATTAGTGCTCGTGTTCGTCGTGCTCGGCGGCCTCGGCAATATGCTCGGTTCCATCATTGCGGCGGCGGTGCTGTATATCCTTCCCGAAGCGCTCAGAGGCTTCGCGGATTACCGAATGCTTATCTACGCGATCGTACTCATCATCGTAATGCTCACCACCAACAACCCGAAGATCAAGCAGCTTCTCGGAAAGATCATCCCCAAACGCGCGAAAGGAAAGGAGGAGTAAGCCGTGAAAGAATTTGAAAAGGGCAAAATGGTCCCGGTCCCGGCGCACTCCATCATTCCGGAACGCGACGTCGGTGAAACTCCCGTGCTCGAATGCCTGCATCTCGGCATCGACTTCGGCGGACTTCACGCGGTGGAGGATTTCAACTTCACCATCGGCAAGACGGAGATCGCCGGCCTTATAGGCCCCAACGGCGCCGGTAAAACGACGGTCTTCAATCTGCTCACCAAGGTCTATCAGCCCACCCGCGGCACCATCATGCTCAACGGCATGGATACGAGCGGCAAGACGACCGTACAGGTCAATAAAATGGGCATCGCCCGTACCTTCCAGAATATCCGTCTGTTCAACGATCTGACGGTCGAGGACAATGTGCGAGTCGGTCTTCACAATCACGTGAAATATTCCACCGCCGAGGGCATCCTTCGTCTGCCCGCTTTCTGGAAGCAGGAAAAGGTGTTCCACGAAAAGGCGATGGAACTGCTCTCCATCTTCGATATGCAGGATATGGCTTCCGTCAAGGCGGGCAACCTGCCTTACGGCGCGCAGCGTCGTCTCGAAATCGTGCGCGCTCTCGCCACCGAGCCGAAGCTCCTGCTTCTCGACGAGCCCGCCGCGGGCATGAACCCCAACGAGACCGTCGAACTGATGGAAAACATCGTAAAGATCCGCGACACCTTCAACATCGCCGTTCTTCTGATCGAACACGATATGAAGCTCGTTATGGGCATCTGCGAGGGTATCTGTGTGCTCAACTTCGGTAAGATCATCGCCAAGGGCACGGCTGCCGAGATACAGTCCAATCCCGAAGTCATCGAAGCCTATCTCGGCAAAAACAGTATGGAGGGCTGACGGATATGATGCTGAAAGTAGAAAACATAAACGTATATTACGGCAGTATCCATGCGATCAAGGATATTTCCTTCGAGGTGAACGAGGGCGAGATCGTGACCCTCATCGGCGCCAACGGCGCGGGTAAATCCACCACGCTGCAGACGATCTCCGGACTGCTCCGCTCCAAGACCGGTTCCATCGAATTTCTGGGCAAGCGTCTCGATACCGTTCCCGCACATAAGACGGTATCCATGGGCATCGCGCACGTCCCCGAGGGAAGACGCATCTTCCTCCAGATGACCGTGGAAGAGAATATCCAGATGGGCGCCTACACCCGTCCCGCGAGCGAATACGATAAAGGTCTCGAAGAGGTCTACGAGCATTTCCCGCGTCTGAAAGAACGCCGCAAACAGATCGCCGGTACTCTCTCGGGCGGCGAGCAGCAGATGCTCGCGATGGGCAGAGCCATGATGAGCAAGCCCAAGCTTCTGATGCTGGACGAGCCCTCCATGGGACTTTCCCCCATCTTCGTTGACGAGATCTTCGATATCATCAAGAAGTTCCACAAGAGCGGTACCACCATTCTTCTTGTTGAACAGAACGCGAATAAATCTCTTGCTATCTCCGACAGAGCCTACGTTCTCGAGAACGGTAAGATCACCATTACCGGCACGGGCAAAGAGCTGTTGCAGAGCGAAGAGATCAAAAAAGCCTATTTAGGCGGATAAAGTGAATTCGGAATTCGGATTTCGGAATTAAACCGAAAATTTACATTGAGCCACGCTGAAAAATCGGCGTGGTTTTTTGTTTAACAGGAAATTGCTCCGTGAAACAAGGGAAGCTTTTTCGTCCTGTTAAACAAAAAAAGATCATAACGCCCGCCGATTTGCCCTACGGGCACGGCGATGGCGTAATCGAAAGCGGTGCCGCTTTCTTGTTATTTCGGAGCGATAAATTTTTGTTTGAAGCGTAAGAACGAAGCATTTGAATCATGACGCCTCCCTTTATAGGGGAGGGAAACCGACCTTGTGTCGGTGGAGAGGTTCAATGCGAGTTTTCCGCATCATCGTTGTCACGGCGGCATTCTCAGAACCTCTCCGCTACGTTCACGCGCGGCCCTCCTCCCCTATGAGAGGAGGCGTTGTATTAGAAATGTTTCACGCGCTCCCGCGACTGCATCCGCGCTAATCTGCCGCTTATCGCGCTGGAAAACAGCAATTATGTTGCAGGAATAAAAAATTCCCGCCGAAGAGGATACACTCCCATTCGGCGGGTCGTCTGTTTTATATGTCTGAAAACTGAATACTAAAAACTATTTACGGGTTTTCCGCAAGGAAATCGAGCGTTCTCGCGGCGGTCTCCTCCGCCATGTTTTCGATGAACATATGCCCGCCGTTTTCGATCACGGTATCAACGCTGCCCTCGGGAAGAGAAGCCCGCAGGTTTATTCTCGTATCGTCGGTCAGCACCTTGTCGCAGTCGCCGTTCATCAGAAGGATGGGCGGCATATTTTTTACCGCCTCGTAATTCGTATCGGGCAGCATCGAGAACGAATAGCACGCGCCCGCGCCGGTGCCCTTGATCTTGAACGGATCGGTCACTTTCGTTACGTCGTAATCAGCCGCATAGTCCTTATCGTTGAGCGCGACGATGAGCAGAAGGCGTACGAGGAAATTCATCTTTCCCGCGGTCTCCATGAGCTTGCCCATGACGGTCGCGAACACGGGATTGCCCATCAGCCGGCGGGAGTTTTCGTCGATGCCGTCGTTGCCCGCTGTGCCGTAGAGAAGCAGATTTTTCACGCTCTCGGGATATTTTTCCGCAAGCTTCAGAGCAACGTAGCCGCCCATCGAATGTGCCGCCACGTACCAGGGCTCGTCACTCAATGCGGTCATGAGTGAATGCATGATATCTTCCCGCGGCAGCTTTTCCGTTTTTGCCGTCTCGCGGGTGGAATAACCGAAGTCGGGTAAGTCCGCCGCCACGCAGGTGTATCCCGCCGCCTGCATCTCGAGAGCTAACTTTTCGAAGCAGTAGGAGGAAAGCGCGAAACCGTGGATCATGAAGATCTGTCCTTTGGCCTCTTCCGCCTCGAATACGCGGTAATGGATCGTGTAACCGTCCGTCTCATAAAAATTACTGTTTTCAAACGGCTTTTCCGGGATCTCCGATAACGCGCACGACGCGAACGCCGGTACGCAGAGGGAGAAAACGAGAAGCAAACTCAGCAATACGGATAAAAGCTTTTTCATGTGATTTTCACTCCGTTGGTTTATATTTACTTTATTATTATAACACTTAATAAAAAGATTTTCAATACGGAACGGGAAATTGTTGTTTAACAGCGCAAACGAACAAGTCACCTCGTAGGGGCCGCGCCCTACGCGCTCCCGCGACAGCTCCGCTGCTGAACAAAAATTTATCTTGACATTTCCGTGCATTCGTGTATAATAGTTTTGAATTTGAGAATGATTCTCAAATTTGAGAGGTGGTGAGCTTATGGCTGAATACAAAACGCATCAGCGTGAGGCTGTGATGAATTTTCTTTCGGAGCACGGCGATGTGCAGTATTCCATCGACGAGCTTGCGCAGGCTCTTGCGGAGGAATACGGGGAGGACGCTCCCGGTAAAAGCACGGTGTACCGGCTTATCAACCGTCTTTTTGAGGACGGTACGGTCAGGCGTTTTGAAAAAAACAATTCACGGCAGTTCGTCTATCAGATCGCGGGCGGCGAAGAGTGCCACCACCATCTGCATATGAAGTGCTTAAGCTGCGGCAGACTCCTGCATATGGAGCATGAACTTAGCGAAGAGCTCATCGAGCTGATCTACGGCGACAGCGATTTTGCCGTCGATCAGGAGCAGACGACGCTGTTCGGCTGCTGTAAAGAATGTAAAAGAATATAAAAAAGGAAAAGAAAAGATGAAAAAGATTTTATGCGTAGTCCTTGCCCTTATTATGACCGTTTGTCTGTTCGCGTCCTGCGGCGGCAATACGGATACCCCTCCCGCGGACGATGATAATCTGTCGATCGTCTGCACGATCTTCCCGCAGTACGACTGGGTGAGAGAAATTCTCGGCGAAAAACTTGAGGATGTTTCTCTTACGCTTCTTTTGGACTCGGGCACGGATCTCCATTCCTATCAGCCCACGGCGGCCGATATTATGAAGATAGGTTCCGCCGATCTGTTCGTTTACGTCGGAGGAGAATCCGATAAATGGGTGCCGGATGCTCTTAACGCGGCGAACGGCGAGGTCGAATGCCTGAATTTGCTCGAAGCGCTCGGCAATGCCGCGAAGCTTGAAAGCGACGAGGGAATCCTCGAAGAGCACGACCATGAACATGAAGACGAAGACCACGAGGATCATGAAGACCACGAGGATCACGAGGGAGCTGAAGAAGAAAAAGAATATGACGAGCACATATGGCTCTCTCTGAAAAATGCGATCACTCTCTGTAACGCCATCACCGATGCGCTCAGCGCGCTGGATACCGCAAATGCAGACACTTATCGTGCCAACAATACGGCGTATCTCGATAAACTGACGGCTCTCGACAATAAGATGAACGAGGCGGTCGCCTCTGCCAAGGTCGATACGATCGTGGTCGCCGACCGTTTCCCGTTCATGTATCTCTGCGAGGATTACGGTCTTTCCTATTTCGCTGCGTTCTCCGGCTGCTCCGCCGAGAGCGAGGCAAGCTTCCAGACTGTTGTGGATCTTGCCGGCAAGGTGGACGAACTGGGACTGAAATGCATTTTCCAGACCGAAAATCCTCTTGCGGACATAGCGCAGACCGTTGTACAGACCACGGAGAAGAAAGATCAGAAGATCCTCGTTCTCGACTCTATGCAGGCGGTCACGGCGGCAAGAGCGGATGTGGAAAACTATTATTCCGTCATGGAAGATAATATCAATACCCTTATCGAAGGACTGGAAGGATAAGTATGGCACAGCTCAGATGTGAAAACGTATCTCTCGGCTACGAGGGAAGAGCCGTCACCGAGGGGCTCACCTTCGAGGTGAACGCGGGGGACTACCTGTGTATCGTCGGTGAAAACGGCACGGGAAAATCCACCCTTATAAAAGCTCTGCTCGGGCTCAAAGAACCCATGGAAGGCAAAATATCGTTCGGGGACGGTTTGAAACAGAATGAGATCGGCTATCTGCCGCAGCAGACACCCGTTCAGAAAGATTTCCCGGCTTCGGTGCGCGAGATCGTGCTCTCCGGCACACTCGGAAAGATGGGACTTCGTCCGTTTTACTCCAAAAAAGAAAAAGCGCTTGCCGAAACTCAGATGGAAAAGCTCGGTGTAACGCAGCTTGCCGACCGCTGTTACCGCGAGTTATCGGGCGGTCAGCAGCAGCGGGTACTGCTCGCGCGCGCGCTGTGCGCCGCGGAAAAGCTCATCCTGCTCGATGAGCCCGTTGCGGGACTCGACCCGAAGGTGACGCGCGAAATGTATGAAATGATCAACGACCTCAATAAGCGCGACGGTATCACGGTCATCATGGTGTCCCACGATATCGCCGCCGCGGTAAAATACGCGACCCATATCCTGCACGTGAGTCACCGTCCGCTGTTTTTCGGAGCGAAGGAAGACTATCTGCAAAGCGAAGCAGGCAAAGGCTTTGCCAGTGTGAGCGGAGGTGAGGACGCATGATGGAGATCATCGCAAAAACCGTATCCGATATACAGACCTATCCGTTCGTCCGCAACGCTCTGATCGTCGGCGTACTGATCGCCCTGTGTTCTTCGCTTCTCGGCGTTACGCTCGTGCTGAAAAGATTTTCCTTTATCGGCGACGGTCTTTCGCACGTGGCGTTCGGTGCCATGGCGGTCGCCGCGGTCACGGGACTTACCAATCAGATGATCATCGTTTATCCGCTCACGATCCTTTCGGCGATCCTGCTGCTGAAAACCGGGCAGAACGCGAAGATCAAGGGCGACGCCAGCCTTGCCATGATATCCGTAGGCGCGTTGGGATTAGGCTATCTTCTGATGAATCTGTTCCCGACCTCCGGTAACGTGAGCGGCGACGTGTGTACGACCTTGTTCGGTTCCGCTTCGATCCTCACGCTTTCCAAAACGGACGTGTGGCTTTGTATCGTGATGTCCGTGATCGTCATTCTTGTTTTTATCCTGTTTTATAACAGGATCTTTGCGGTCACGTTCGACGAGGTGTTTGCCACCGCCACCGGCACGAAGGCGAACGTATATAATCTTATCATCGCGATCATCACCGCGGTCATCATCGTTCTCGCCATGAATCTCGTGGGCTCTCTGCTCATATCCGCGCTCGTTATTTTCCCTGCTCTTTCGGCGATGCGCGTATTCAAAAACTTCCGATCGGTGGTCGTCTGTTCCGCGTGTATTTCGGTGTTCTGCTCCGCGCTCGGTATCCTTATAAGCGTAAACGCGGGTACTCCCGTCGGATCGACGATCGTTGCCATAGATATCGCGGTATTCATTATTTTTACACTGACAGGTCTTATCGTAAGGAGAGGAAAGTAATATGAAAAAAATAATTTCGATCGCTCTTGCTCTTGCAATGCTTTTCGTGCTTGCTTCCTGCGGCGGCAAAACGCAGACCGATACTCCCGATGCATCCGGAGAGAAAGGCTCTTCGTCCGTGATGAAGGAAAAGTTCGATCAGATGGAATATACGCTGTATACCAATATTTTCTATAACGATACCGGCTCCGAATACGAGGGACAGCGCCTTACCAAGGAAGGTTGTTTCGCGAGCATTTATGATGCCTATAATTCGGTGACCCGCTATTACGTATGGGGCTTTGCCGATCAGACGAAGTGCTGTGATTTCCAGTGGGAGATCGTGCTGCCGGACGGCGTTACACCGCCCGCAAACGGTACGTATGTGAAGATGACCGGCGACTTTACGAAGAGTGACGACGCTCTCGACGGCTACTGGTTCACGAACGCGGAGCTCAACGTTGTGCAGGAGTATACGGGCGAAAGTGCTTCTTATGATTATGACCTCACCTGCATGAGCGCCACTCTTGCGAGAGTTCAGATCATCAATTTCGAGAATTTCCCGAGCGTCTTCGACGGTAAGACCGCCCTCCTCTACGGCAGAGCGTTCTCCACCTCGTCCCTGCAGCATCCCTATTATGATGAAGCGTGGTATATGGACTTCGTAAACGCCGAAAAAACTCCCGCCATCGGTCAGTATCTCATCCTCGGCGGCAAGCTTTCCTCCAATGGCGAAACCACCGTGCTCGACGTAACGTCTTATTCTGAAACAGAATAAATCGGAGATCGGAAATCGGAAATCGGAGAAGCCGTTATTTTTACAAAGAGACACACCGGATATTTGGTGTGTCTTTTGTTTATTTAACAGGAAATTGCTCTGTGGAACAAGGTAAGATACTTGCCTCCTGTTAAATAAAAAGATTATAACGCCCGCCGATTTGTCCTGCGGACACGGCGATGGCGTAATCGAAAGCGGCGCCGCAGGCGTGCGGCGAAG
>JAZLHN010000085.1:0-4044 GCA_045616815.1 Acutalibacteraceae bacterium | reverse complement strand
CGTACTTTTGTACGCCTTCGGGCAAGCAAAAGCAAGGCTGAAGCCTTGCTTTTGCTCAGTTTGTCCGTTCTTCATCTTTTTTTCCTATCCCCTCAAAAGGGGGTGTAAAAAAACGAAAGTTTTTTTACACCCCCTTTTTTTTCGGTTCAGTCCTTTTTGCTTTGCGTGATTTCCATTCAGAATCCGTACTTTTTTTCGTATTCGGAGAAGGCGCTGTCGAATTCGCCGCCGCCGTGCTTGACTGCGTTGAGGAACTTATGCGTATCGAATTCGTTGTTTTTCACTTCGATGACCGCCGCGGCGATGTTGGAACAATGGTCGGATATACGCTCGAAATTGTTCATCATATCGGAGAATACGAAGCCCTGCTCGATGGTGCACACGCCGTCTTTCAGACGGAGGATATGGTTGTTTTTCGCTTTGTCGGTGAGTTCGTCGATGACCTGCTCGAGCGGCTCTACCAGCTCAGCCTTGTCGAATTCGGCGTTTACGTAAGCGTCGCAGGTGAGGCTGATGATCTCGCTCAGAGCGGCGATGATCCGGGAAAGTTCTTTTTTTGCTTCCTCGGAGAAAACGATGTTCTTTTCGTGGATCTCCTTCGCCGTCTCCCAAAGGTTCAGGGCGTGGTCGCCGAGACGTTCGAAATTACCGATGGCATGGAGCATACCGGTGACTCTGCGGGAGTCGTTTTCGGAAATGACGTAGGGGGAAAGCTTGACGAGATAGGAGCCGATATCGTCCTCGAAATCATCGAGGATATCCTCCTGCTCGGCGATGCGTTCCCCGAGAGCCGCGTCGAAATGATCGAGCACACCGAAGGATGAGCCGAGCATTTCACGTGCCGTCTCGCACATCTTATTCGCGTAGTCCGAGCATTCGTTCACCGCTACGCCGGGAGAATACAGAAGACGCTCGTCCAATGTAAACCGCGGGCGTTCGACCGCCGCGGGCTTTTTCTTGTCGGGAATGAGCTTTTCGATCAGCCGCACAAGAAGTTTTGTGAACGGCATCAGAAGGATCGTGATGATGATATTGAATGCCGAGTGGATCACGGCGATCCCCCACGCGGAGGTGGCGGAGGAGAAGAGGGGAATATTGAATATCTTATTCACGGCGGCGTAAACGCTCAGGCAGATCACCGTGCCGATGACCTTGATGGAGAAATGCACCACGGCAACGCGCTTTGCCTTGGGAGCCGCGCCGATGGCGGAGAGCAGCGAGGTGGCGCAGGTACCGATGTTCTGCCCCATGACGATGGGGATCGCCATGCCGTAGGTGACGGAACCGGTAAGGGAGAGTGCCTGCAAAATACCGATGGAGGCCGCCGAGGACTGGATGACCGCCGTTACCGCGGTACCGATCAGTACGCCGAAGATGGGATTGTTGAACTTAACAAGGAGATCACCGAATTCCGGAGAGGATGCAAGCGGCTTGACCGAATCGGACATGAACACCATGCCGTACATGAGCACCGCGAAGCCCGCGAAAACGTTGCCGATATTCTTTTTCTTGTCGTTCTTGGAAAACATGACGAATATCACGCCGACGAACGCAAGAAGGGGTGAGAAGTTTTCGGGCTTCAGCATATTGAGCGCGATGTTTTCACTCTGCAGTCCCGAGAGCGCAAGGATCCACGAGGTGAGCGTGGTACCGATGTTCGCGCCGAAAATAACGAACAGCGTTTGCGAAAACTGCATGATGCCCGAGTTGACAAGACCCACGAGCATGACCGTGACGGCGGAGGATGACTGCACCGCAATGGTGATCACCGCGCCCAGCAGAAGGCTGAGGATCGGATTGGATGTCACCTTTTTCAGATTGCTTTCGAGTTTGCCGCCCGCCATGATCTCAAGGCTTGACGACATGACCTTCATGCCGAACAGGAAGAAGGTGAGTCCGCAGATCAGTTTGATGATCGAATAAATGTCCATGAATATTCTCCGATTTATATTACTCTGTCAATAAGACCGTTTCGATGAATTCCCGGAAACAGAAGGCCGTTAATACCGTGGCGCGGTCGTTGTAGGCGTTCATCTTTTGAGCGAGGCTTTTTTTAGCTTCGGAAACGTCCGCTGCCTCGTTTTTGAGGATAACGAGCGCGTCGGAAAGGATGTCGCACATCAGCGAGAATTTGCTTATCCATTCGCCGAGTTCTTTATACACTAAGCCGGAGTATAATGCAAGGTTTTTTTTCGCTTTTTTTACCTTATTTATATATTTTTCCGCAAAATCGACGGCTTTTTCCCGTTCGCCGCTCTGCAGCAGTGCACTCGCTTTGGAAAGATACGTTCCCATGATGCGCGAATTCTCATCGCGCAGGCACGAGGTACGCAGATGATCCGCCAAAAGGCGCATATCCTCCGTTCCATTCTCGGGCAGCAGCGCTTTCAGCGCCGCGTCGAAGGAAGCCTCCGGATCGTAGCTCTCCGGCGCCCAAAGATAATCGGCGACGGTGAACAGCGGGAATTTTGTGCATTCGAAATATTCCATGCAGTTGGATATGATCCCGGCGCAGGAGCGGTACAGAAGCGGCTCTCTGCCGTTGACGGGCGCGAGGTGCATTTCCTTGAACATCTCCGCGTCGTTCACGGGGAAGTTGTCCCAGTACAGAGGCGCGTGGCCGGTCTTTTCCTTTATATATTCCGCTTCGCTGCAGGTGATCTCCCGCGAGCAGATATCGCGCCCCGTGAAGAACAGAAGAACGTCCTCCGGGATATTCTGCCCGAGCCTTACGTCGTAGTCGTCGTCCCCCTTGCCCCAATACACCGTGGGGCATACCGTGAGGGTGCAGTCCTTATCCAACGCTTTGAGAAAATCGTAACAGCCGTTCACGAGGTCGATATGCGCCGAAACGAAATCCGGATATTTCTTTTCGTCCTCTTCGCAGGTGAAGCCCTCGGGAATGTCGTCGAGCAGCAGACCGAAGCTCTTTATCCCGACGGAATAAACCTGCCGCAGTTTTTCGTACAAAGCGGAAACGTCTTTTTCGTCGGTGTAGCGGATGCTGAGTCCCGGCGCGATGCAGTAGGCAAAACTCATGCAGAGGTCTTCTGCCTTTCCGGCAAGCTCCCTGAGTTTATACAGCTCGTCGGCGGGGTAGGGCTCGCGCCAGAGCCGGCGGTGGTAGGGGTCGTCCTTCGGGGCGTAATATACGCAGTTCTCTCCCCGCGAGGCGGCGAACTCCATCATATTGAGCCGCTGCACGTGTGTCCACGGCTTTCCGTAAAAGCCCTCGATGTAGCCGCGGCGCGTGAACGACGGCCGGTCGGTCATCCTGCCGAGCGGGAGCGTTTTTTCGTTCAGCAGGGCTTTGATCCTGAACAGCGCGCGCACGAGAGCGGCGTTTGTAAGACAGTATACTTCAAACGATATTTTCTTTTCATTGGCGGAAATATCGAGCGTGAAAGCTTCCGCACTTACGTTTTCGTCCGGCGCGGCGCAGAAGGCTTTTATCTCCGCCGTAAAGTCTTCCGTATTTGAGGGTTCGCCGAAAACGATACGGAATTTTCCGCCGTCCAGCGGCGGAGTGCACGAAAACGATATCCCGACCGTTTCGGGGAGCGGTATTTCCCCTTTTATTTCCGATTTCTTCGGTTCCGGATAGATCATAGATGATACCTCGATCAATAAATTATCTTTTTTGGGGAGCAGACTCGTTTTTATATCGGAACGATAAATTTTTGTTTGAAGCGCACAGCGCTTCAAACAAAAAAAGAGTTGAGAGTTGAAAGTTGAGAGTTGAGATAAGGAAATCGCTTACGCGATTTGATTCTACCACTTGAAACTGTTGACTTGTTCAACAACATTAAGAAGGATATATTGTTATTGTTGCTCCCGTTTATATCTGTTTTTATATAAACGGGTACGGGCGAAGCCCGTCCACATCTCAACTTTCAACTCTGCACTTTCAACTCTCGGCAGGTTAGCGGCGAAGCCGCTGAACTGCCATTTATCGCTGCATGGCGCACAGTGCTGCGGCGTATTCGGGTGTGTAGGCCGGCGAATACAGCTTATCGGCGCCGGTATGCTTCTGAAAATAATACT
>JAZLHN010000084.1:0-5135 GCA_045616815.1 Acutalibacteraceae bacterium | reverse complement strand
TGTCCGTAGTATAAAACACAATAAATAATTGTTTTTTTGTATCCAAGTTGTTTTAAGGGGTGTTTTCAGGCTTTTGCTTTTGAAAAATCCCTTATTTTGTTTGGTTTTATACGATCTTCGCTTTTTTTACATCCCCTTTTTACGTTCTCTGTCTTTTAATCAAAAAGGCTTATCAGGAGGTTCACGAGTCTGACCCAGAAGTTGGCGAAGCTGCGGAAGAATTTCACGAAGATATTCACGTCGAGCTTTTCGGTCTCCTTGTCTTTCAATTCCCCGAAAAGGCCCTCCGGCACGACCGCGGTCATGTGCTCCGGGATCTCGATACCGAGCGCGTGAAGAGCGATGGCGGCCACGTCGCGGTTATTCGTATCCTCGGGCAGGGTGATGGTATTGACGGACTTGCCTGCGACGGCAACAATGACGGACTGCTCCTCCACGGTGGTGCCGCCGTGACCGGTCTCGCATTCGCCGTGATCGGCGACCACGATGAACAGACCGTTTTCCAGCAGACCGTTCGCTTCGAGAGCATCGTAGATCTCGCCGACCTGCTTATCGGCTTTCGAAACGGCGTTGTAATACTGTTTGCTGAAGCCGCCGTAGGAATGTCCCGCGCCGTCCACCTCGTCGAGCTGCACGAACATCAGAGCGGGCTTGTTTCCGGCGTTCAGATACTGCACGATCTGCTGCGTGACGAGCGGATCGGTGGAGCGGTGTATTTTCGTTACGTTCAGATCGTTTTCGATGATACCGTGACTGATGGGCTCCCAGTTGCAGAACGAAGCAAGCTCCGCATCGGGTTTCGCTGCACGGACGTAGCGGAAGATCGAACCGTTGGCGGAATCGGACGTACGCTCGTTTTCTTCGATGGAGCCGTTGGTGAAGCCGTGCACGTCGTAGGCAACGCCGCAGAGGATGGAACCCCAGTTCTGCGCGCTCACGGTGATATATTCGCTGCGGCAGTTCAGCCGCATGGCGTTATCCTTGAAGATCCTGTCGATATTGGGCGTATCGGTCTTGTCCCACGCGGCGCCGGCACCGTCCACGCCGATGATGAAAACGCGCTCGTAATCACCGAAGCCCGGTGCCTTTTCCGAGGCGAAAGCGAACGGCGCAAAGGTCAGCAGCATAAGAGCCGCAAGAAGGACGGAAATATTTTTTCTGAACATAAGAACTCTCCTTTTCTTTATGAAAAAATGATCGCAAAAAAACTATAGCATATCCCGGAATGCCTGTCAATCCGAACGCCGCTTTTCAACGTCTATAAAATATATATAATTATTCATTATTATTTCATTGTATTTTGTTTAATATTATGATATAAATATTGTATGCTGTACTTTTGTACAGAAAATACAGAGAAAAAAGGCGGTGACGTTTTGGCTGTTTGTCCGAAATGCGGCGTTGAGATCAAACGCTTCGATCTTGCGCCGAACTGCAAAAAATGCGGTGTGAATATCTATTATTACTCGCAGGAAAGAGTCCTTTCGACCGACGCAAAGCGGACGGAGCTCGAGTCTGCGGACGCAAGAGCCCTTGTCGCACGGATCAAAGGTAATTTCATCGGCGGAAAGGTGCAGATCGCGCGCATCGTATTCATGGTGCTGGCCATCGCGGTGATGTGCATCCCCTATTTCACCATCAAAATCAAACTGCCGATGTCCGAGATCGGTTTTTCGACGGGCATCGTAGGCGTGTATCAGATCGTTTCCAATTCGGTGTACAGTATCTTCCCCGCACTGTTCAAGGTCAGGTTGGGCGGAGAGCTCACCACGGCGACGGTAGTGAACATGGCGCTGTTCATCGTAGTCGCGCTCATTCTGGTGGCCATGCTCGTGGTCATGATCCTGTCTTTCCTTGATATCAAAAAATACGCAAAGATCCTGGCGGGACTTTCCTTCGCGGGGATCGCGGCGGATATCGCGGCGTTTGCCGCCATGCTTTTCGCAAGATCCTGCGCTTCCGGCAACGGGCTGAGCGGTATCACCGTATCCTTCGCCTTCGGCTCGCTCGCCTCGATCGCCATGCTGCTCGTTTTCGCGATCCTCAATCTGAAACTCGCAAAGACCGGCGTGGAGATCGTTACCTCCGAGGTGGACAAAAAGCGCATAGAGCTTTATAAGCAGTATAAGGCGGGCACGCTCGACCTCGATACGCTTCCTCTGCCGATCTTCGAGACCGACGAGGAAAGAGAAAAGAGAGAAAACATGATCGCCGGCGGCAAGAAAAAGAAAAAAGACAAAAAGAAGGAGGCGGAGAAGGATGGCTGAGAACGAACCCGTTCAGACGAAAAAATCAAAAAATAAGATCACGATCAAACAGCGCGTCATTCTTCTTGTTTCGTGCCCCCTCATCGTTATCCTTTTAAGCTCCATCGCGATCGTAATGACCGTGAGAGGGCTCGAAGCGAGCGGTGAACTCGAAGAAACGACCGCCGCGCCCGACGTGATATTAGAAGCCTCTCCCGACTTTACCGCCGCCCCGTCGGATTACTGCGCCGACCTCATAAAGCAGACCGCCAAGGCCGACGACGTGAAGGTGAGCAGCCGTACGGACGTTTCCGTCCGCGATTTGGGCGGCGATTTCTCCGGCGACGTTTTCGCCGTGCTGAATAACGCCATGGGGCAGATAAACGACGGCGCGAAAGGAAAATACGATTCGCTATTCATAAACTACGGCGAAAGCTGCGAAGTGCTCGGCGAGCTTGCCGAAGTCTCCGCAAACGTGACGGGATCCTCCGGCGAGGGCAAAAACGACCGCATCACCTATACGCTCACGCTGCCCGCGGACGCGCCCGGCATCGCCGCGTTCCTCGAAGAGGATAAAAACGTGTACGAGGAATGCAAAGCCGACTGCGCCGAAAGCGTTGAGCTCACCGACGACAGCTTCACCCCCGACGTTATCACCGCTTATTATAATTACAACGTAAAGACGGAGCAGCTCGTTTCTTTCGAGCTGGTAAGAGAATACAAAGTAAGCGCCAACGCCCGTTTCCTCGGCGGACTTGAGGCGTTCGGAAGCGGAGCCGCTTCGTTCGGCGTGCGCGTAAGCACGAAGTACGATATCGCTTTCGCGGGCATCTCCGTACAGGAGGAGCTGACCCTTACGAAGCACGGCTTCCAGACGCTCTCTCTGAGCGCGAACGTAGCGGACGACGCTCTTTCCGCGGAGGACGCCGCCGATGAAGGCGTGACCGATCCCGACAGGATCTTCACGGTGGAATTCATTTCCTCCGACGAAAGCGTCGCCACGGTCGATAAGACCGGCATGGTGGAAGCGGTCAAAGTGTCCGACGAGCCCGTTACCGTGACGGTAAGGCTCAACTACCACGGAAAAACATACGAAGACACGTGTATCGTACACGTGATCGAAGATGACGACTGACGGGAGGTGCTGATATGGATAACGAAAACGTTCAGACCGCTGTGGCGGAAAACGAAGAACAGAAACAGATAAACATATTTGAAAACTTCAACTATATCGGCAAAAAGGAGACCGTCGCCTACATCTTAAACGACGTTTCCAACACCTTCCACATCGGCTACGGCGACCGGTATATCTGGGACGTCGTGCACATCGACTTCACCGTTTCCGCCGTTGTCAACCTTTTTACGAGCGCGTGGGATATCATCAACGACCTGCTGCTCGCCACCATCGTAGACAACACGCGTACGCGTATCGGTAAATTCCGTCCCTATCTGCTCGGTATGCAGATCCCGCTCACGCTCCTCGGCATGCTCTACTGGATGATCCCCGTATTCTTCCCGAATACC
The DNA here is from genome assembly GCA_045616815.1 of Acutalibacteraceae bacterium. GTDB lineage: Bacteria > Bacillota > Clostridia > Oscillospirales > Acutalibacteraceae > RUG806. The sequence continues at coordinate 1,365 of JAZLHN010000084.1, read as the reverse complement.
TCGGGCACCTTCATCCCGAAGCTGATCTTCTATTTCACCTTCAACATCATCAACGAAACAGCCTCCACGGCCATCAGCCTTGCCAAGGGCGGCTATATGTCCACGATCACGCCGAACCCGAACGAACGAGTGCGGCTCATCATGTTGGCGGAGCTTCTCTCCGGCTATCTCGGCGAGGACGTGCCCGGCATCGTCATGGGCGTCCTTTTCGACCTTGTTGTCAACGAAAAAATCAACCTGAACCTCAAAAACCTGTTCCTCATCATGGGTTCCTCCACGAGCCTTATTTCCTCGTGCATGACGCTGTTCTTCTTCTTCTCGTCCAAAGAGAGAGTACCGCAGTCGATCGAAGAGCCCAACGTCAAGGAAGGCATGAAGGCGATCTTCACCAACTATCCCGTACTGCTCATGTGCTTGTCCGACTTCCTCGGCGGCTTCGGTATCAGCGGCTCCATGCAGAACTACTTCATCGACGTGTTCGGCTACAGCTCGCTGATCCAGGTGGCCAACCTGCCCTCGTCGTTCAACGGCAGTATTTCCTACGCGTTCGTACCGTGGATGAGAAGAAACTTCTCTACCAAGGCGCTGTGGATCTTCACGGATATATGGGGCGACGCGATGAGCATCGGTTACTTCGTTTTCGGCATGATCAACCGCAACTACATGAAGTGGCTGCCCATGACCATCGCTCTCGGCGTGAGAGAATTCATCACGAAGTTCACTTGGGGCGCCGGCAAGGTCATCAACGCCGACCTCTGGAACGAAGCCATGGACTACTGCGAATGGAAGAACGGCTACCGTATGGAAGCCACCACCTCCGTTGCGAAGGGACTCGTACTCAAGATCCAGGGCTCTCTGATGGGCACGATCCGCAACCTCGTCATGAAAGAGATCGGCTACGTGCAGGGACTCAAGATCGGCACGCAGTCCGACCGTACGAAATTCTGGGAATTCGCGCTCTGCACCGCCGTGCCTACCATCACCACGGCTCTCGGCATCATCCCGAAGTTTTTATGGCCGATCACGAAGGCCAAGAGAATTCAGATGTACAAGGAGCTTGCCGAACACAGAAACAAGCTCGTACAGCAGACGCTCGCGCAGGACTTCGGCGAAGAAGCCGCCGTCACCGAATAAGAATTTATTTTACCAACAGAAAAGACGCTCTGAAATTCAGGGCGTCTTTTTTTGCAGAACGATAAATGGCAGGTCAGCGGGCGAAGCCCCCAGTTTTCAGTTTTTAGTTTACAGTTTTCAGTCATGGAATGATTATACTGAAACAGGAAAAAACTGTTTATCCGGGTGTAAAATCATCGTATTAAAACGAAATATCAGTATTTTTTCTGAAAACTGAATACTTAAAACTGA
>JAZLHN010000083.1:0-5962 GCA_045616815.1 Acutalibacteraceae bacterium | reverse complement strand
CAAAGGTAACTTATATTTCGTGGTCCTCCGCACGCGCCCATCCGGTGCGTCGAGGGCTACGCACCCTACGAGAAGTGCCGCCGCAAAGCGCTTCAAACATAATTTTATCGTGCAGAAAAGAAAAGTCGGAAACCGTGTCCGATTTCCGACTTCCGATATCCGATTTATTACATGATCCTTGTTCCTTCGGGAACGATATCGTCGATGAAGATGACCTGACATCCGCAGGCGTTGTTGGTTGCCGCGAGCAGCATACCGTTGCTCTCTACGCCCGTGATGCGCGCCGTTTCGAGATTCGCCACCACGATGATCTTTTTGCCTACGAGCTCTTCGCAGGTGTAGTCGTGCTTGATGGAGGATACGATGACTCTTTCGCCGATGCCGTCGAACAGCGTGAGTTTCAGACAGTTGTTGGACTTCCGGATCTCCTGCGCCTTCACGATCTTGCAGACGCGGAGATCGGTCTTTTTGAAATCGTCGATGGATACCTTTTCTTCGAGTACGGGCTTTACGGGATCGGGATCGCCGTAAACCTTTTCGGGTTTTTCTTCCACGACTTCCGCGGGAACGTACTTTTCTTCCTCGGTCTTCGGGTAGGAGAAATCAAGCAGACCGACGTATTTTTCGCTCTCGATGGCGTAAAGGAAGAGATAAAGACGGGGGCCTTTTTCTTTGTCGATCAGGAGCTTATACACGTTCTTGAAGAATTCGCCCTGCTTGCCCTTGAGGGCTTTTTCGTCGAGATCGTAGCCGAACACCTGCTTCGGGATATCGTAGAGCGCGGTGTTGAGCTCGTCGAGCGTATAGCCTCCCTTGGCGATGTAGTCGTGCAGCAGGGAGATCTCCTTCTTCGCGGCGTCGTCGAGCGTTTCGAAAACGTCCCAGTTGCGAAGGCTGCGAAGCGTATTCATGCTTTCGGGAGAGCAGGTCTCGATCCAGAATTTCGCTTTTTCGAGGCGTTCGCCGAATTCGTCTTTCTTATAAGGCGTGCCGATCTTCTCAAACACGGTCTCGAGCATCGGTACGTTGAAGTCCACGACGGAACCGAGCTGCACTAAAAGTCCCATGGGTACGGTGCTGAGCTTTCTGTCGCCCACGGTGGTGTTGTACATGATCGCCTTGTATACGTCGTTCGCGGTGCCGTCCTCGATGGACTGATACATCTTGTCGAACTCGAAATACTGGCGGAGAATACCGTCGTCGAAGCAAAAATCGAACGCTTTGAGCGGTTCGGTCTTGGAATAAAGCCACAGAATGACTTCGGGCTCGTAAATTTTCAGCAGGGTCTCGGGGGTGAGGTTGAGTCCCGATGAACCGGACATTTTGCCCGTGGTGCCCTTGATGCCGATGAACTCATAGCCCTGTAAGATGGGAGGCTCGAAGCCGAAGATCTTACGGGCGATATCCTTGCTCGTATCGTAGCTGCCGTGGGGGGAGGCGTGGTCTTTTCCGCCGGGCTCGAAGTCGACGCCCTCGTACATCCAGCGCATCGGCCAGTCGATCTTCCATGCTAATTTGCAGTTGAAGTCCTTGGTGAAATCGAAGGTGCCCTTATGGCCGCAGGCGCAGGAATATTCCGCCACCGTGCAGTCGTCGGAAAGGGAAAGGATCTTCGTGGTATCTCTGTGACACTCGGGGCAGTAGATGCTTACGGGATAATAGGCTTCTCTCTCGCCCTCCTGCGCATCCTGCGTGCGGTGCGAATCGAGGATATCGAAGATCTCGCCGCGCTTTTTCAGAGCTTCTAAAACGTACTGCGTATATTTGCCGCTGCGGTACATCTGCGCCTGATAGCGGTAATCCATATCGATGCCGAACTTGGTGATGGAACGCATGAACTCGTTCTCGAAATATTCGGCATAGGTCTTTTCGGGAGTGCCGGGGAAGGGATTTTTTACGTCAACGTAAGGGTAGCCGATATACTTTTCCATATCGGAGTCCACCGCCGCCACGTTCACGGGGACCTTTCTCACGCGGTCGAATTCGTCCCACGAGAAGAGCAGGCGGGCCTTCTTGCCCATTTTCCGTAACGCGCGTACCACGAAATAGCTTGTGGCTATATCGCGGAAGTTACCTATATGAATGGAGCCGGAGGGACTGATACCCGCGGCGCAGACGTACTCCGCCTTGTCGGGATTTTTTTTGATGATCCGTTCGGCTATTTCTTCTGACCAATGCATACTATTATCCTCTTTGCTTTAATCCTTGAATATTTCTAAGATCTCGATCTCGTCGTTGCCGTCCGGGATCTCGATCAGTACCACGTCGCCCACCTTGTGACCGAGCAGAGCCTTGCCCACGGGGGATTCGTCGGAGATCTTGTTGGCGAGCGGGTCGGCCTGGGGAGAGCCTACGAGATGATACACGTCCTCTTCGCCGTAGGTGCGGTCGAAGACCTTCACGGAAAGTCCGGTATGAACGGTCTCGGTGGAAATGGTGCTCTCGTCGAGAACGGTCGCGTGGGAAACGATATATTCAAGCTCGAGGATGCGGGCTTCGAGCTTTGCCTGATCGGATTTCGCCTCGTCGTATTCGCTGTTTTCGGAAAGGTCGCCGAAGGACTTCGCTTCCTTGATCTTCTCGGCGATGTCGTTACGGCCGGTGGTGCGCAGCTCTTTGAGCTCTTCCTTATACTGTTCGATGACTTTTAACGGTAATACGTATTCTTCTGCCATGATTGTTCTGTCCCTTCAAATAAAAATAATTTTTATTATATACAAATTTGTATTGTATTTGAATCCACGTGGTTTTGTCAAGCTTTTTTTACTCGTTCTTTTCGCGGGAATCGTTCACGATGCCTCTTATGATATCCACGATGCCGATGATATCCTCTTTTATGTTTCCTTCGGCGCCTTCAAAATTCCCGATCGTATCGAAGATGAACTGAACGAAGCCGCTGGCGGAGATCGCCGGGTCGAAATCGAAGAGTCCTTTGAATTCCTCGGGGATCTCGGTCTCACCCCCCTCTTCGCCGGGCTGCTCCTCTTCGTCGGGACGATCCTGCTCAACAACGATGATCTTTACTTCCTTGCCCTCGGGTACTTCGAGGAACTTTTCGTCGAGTCCCACCGCCATACGGAGGATGAGACGGGCGTCGGACGACTTGATCTCACCGTCGAAATCGACGTCGCCGTACAGGAGGTCTTCGGTCGCGGTGATGCGCTCAAGCGCTACCGCGTGACGGAGCGCGTCGCGGGCGTCGGAGGCGGAAACCGCGCCGTCGTCGTTGATATCGCCGAAATAACGCGGAGCGAAATTGATATCGGTGATCTCGGTTTTTACGGTGTAGGTGACGTTCAGCCGGCGGGAAAGAAGGATCTTTTCCGCGGATATGTCCTCGCGGCCGAGATTGGCGAGAATGGTGTTCATGGTCTCCATGACCAGCTTATATATGTCGATGCCGAGTACCGCGCCCATGATCCGGACGGCCTCGAAATAGCTGAAAGAGAAATTGTAGGTGATCACGGTGCCGTAGTAGGTAAGCGTTCCGTTTTTATCGTATTTCGCAACGACTCTGCCGTCTTTGAACCTGAAGTCGCTGAGCTTGATGCCGCTGAGGAAATTCTGCGTTTCCTTGTCGGCGTTACCGATCAGCTCCATGTCGATGCCGCCATCGGGAAGCGAGAAAACGAGCGGAAGCGACGATTTATCAACGTCCTCTAATGCCGTTTCGGGGAAAACGACCGCGAGATCGGTGGGATATTCCTCGCCGTGCTTCTGATTCACGAGGATATCGTAATCCTCGGCGGGAGCGAGAGCGGAAACGTAGTCTTTCCCGAACACGGGCACGGAATTGTTGCGGAGGGCTCCGCGGTGGAGCTCAAAGCTGTCGTTTTTTACGGAATCCGAGCCGAGCACGGTTTTGAGCAGGCTGCGGAAGGCCGAGTTCTTTTCGCTGAACAAGCCGTCGAAAATGGCGCCGAGATAGTTATTCGCCTCTTCGTTGAGCGGCTCCGTCTCGCCGTCGGATATCTTCATGATACCGTTTTCGGGAATGCCGGCGGTATAGGTCATTTTCGCGTAGGGCAAGTCGGTCTTGAGCGCGTTTACGGAGGCGTTGAAGAAATCGACGTAAGCGGGCGTGTCCTCAGCGGGAACGACGTAGCTCTTCATATCGAAATCCTTTACGGGAACTCCGGCGAACGCCGCGCTCGTACACATAAGAAGCATCGCAGCGCTGAGAACGGCTGCCGTAACACATTTCAGCATCTTTTTCATAAAAATACGCTCCATTCGGTTAATTTATATCTTATATCCATTTGAGTTTTATCATAAGCAGCGCGCCGCCGCAGGAGGCAACGAGCGTGGCAAACATCAGCGTTCCTACGGGAAGCGTAGGGGCGAAGAGAAGAACGATGATGCCCACGATGATCGGGAAAAACGATATTTTCCAGTGCTTCCGGAAATATCCCGCGCCGAGAGCGCCGAAGAGTGCCGGAAGAACATAGGTGAAGGCGGGAGAGAAAACGGACGCCGGATCGGTGAGCTTTGAAAGGAAAGGCGTGAAGATCAGCACGCCCACGGCGATGATCAGCGTTGTCGTGATCGCGGAAACACCGATGGAGATCGTGGAGATGACCTCGCCCTCTTCGCTGTTCGCCTTGACGTGGGCGTTTTCCATCGCGTTGAGTCCGCACGGAAGCTTCAGGTTGGAGATATTGCCGGAGACGAAGCTGACGTAAGTGCCGCCCGCGCCGAGCATGGGAGTGTAGGTGAGCACTTCAATGATCGTAGTGCCCCAGTAAAGCGGAACGACCGAGGCGAGCGCCTTGAAAACGAGATTCGCTTCGGGCCAGACGTTGAAATGAACGCAGATCGCGAGCGGAACGCTCAGCAGCACCGCCATGGCGGTGATGGACCAGATGCGTCCCCACGTGTGGACCCGGTCGAAATAGGTTCTCGGAGTTTTTTCTTTTTTCATATCGGCATCCCCCTTTCTCTCAGTTCCACCACGTGAACGCCGTGACAGCTTCGGGAACGACGACGTTCAGCAGTACGGCTACGCCCATGGCGCCGAACATGGCGATGGGCATGGCGAAGGGCTGAAGTTTATCGAGCTTGAATTTCGCGCAGATATTTTCGAGGATAAGGCTCAGTACGATCGCGGTGACGAGCGTGCAGATCGACATGAAGCCCGCGTCGCCCACGCCGTCGGTGGTCTTGCCGTTGATCGCACGGGCGATAAACGCCGCTATGATGCCGATGAACGCCGCCGCGGAGAGCACGTCGCCGATCTTGGAGGCGTTTTCGCTTTTATGTACGGCGCCGCCGATCTTTTTATGGATCGTTTTGCAGAAAAGAGGAAGCAGTACGAAGCCGAGAATGGTACCGATCGTCATGACCCATGCGACCGCGCCGAAGGAGGACGGATCGGTGATCTCGGTGGAGAGAGACGAGCCGAGCACGTCGAGCATGGTGGACGCCGCAACGGTCTCGTAGGCGAGATTGCCCACAACGCTCAGACGGATCCACGGCAGCACGGTGCCGAGAGCGGAAGCGAGCACGATCACGGTGGTGAGGATGGAGATCGCGGGTGCGATCGTGAAAAGGATACTCGAAATAACGGTGTTTTTAAGGGTCTCTTTTGTGATCCCGAGTTCCTTCGCGTGCTTCCACGCTTTTACGATAAAAAATACCGACTGCAGCACGACGAAGCCGATGACGAACGCCGCCAGCGCGTACATGAAGCCGCTTTCCTTGAAATCAGTCATGGATTGTCTCCTTTTTCCTATTCTCCTCTGTATTATAAAAAGCCATTCTATATACTACCATATTATATTTTCAGAGTCAATAATACAATTAATAAATAAGAATTGATTTATCCGGTCGGATGTGATAATATAAACTAAATATTGCCCGGAAAAAGGAGAAAAATAAAATGAGAAAGATATCCCCGTCGATCCTCGCTTCCGATTTTTCGCGTCTCGGTGAAGAGAGCGCCGCCTGCGCCGCCGCCGGCGCG
>JAZLHN010000082.1:0-5057 GCA_045616815.1 Acutalibacteraceae bacterium | reverse complement strand
CAATGAAAAAAGGATTTTGTTATTGCTCATATTCGTTGTAATTACACGGTTTACAGCCTTTTTTCGCTGTAAATGCAACTGATGTTTTGTGGTGCTCCGCACGCTCCCATGCGGTTCGCCGAGGGCGGCGAACCCTACGTGCTCCCGCAACTACTCCGCCGCTAACCTACAATTTATCGTTCCGATACAAAAAAACCGGAAACCGAATTACTCCGATTTCCGATTTCCGAATCATATTCAGTTTTCTTCTTTTTCGAGCATTTCGACGAGGGCGGACATATCTTCCGAAAGCTTGCCCTGATTTTCCTTCGCCATCATCATGCGGCGTTCGTTGAGCGCCTTGTACATTTCCGCTTTCTTTTCGCCGTCGAGGTCGTAGAAGAACAGCGGGATCATGTTGACCACGTGAGGCAGCCAGTTGCCCGCGGCGTACAGAGCGAATACCTTTCTGTAAACGTCTACGGAATCCTGCGCCCAGTAGGAGGTCTCTTCGATGGTGGTGTCGTAGCCCGTCCACTTGATGACCCAGATCGCCATCAGCGTGTTGAGAGGCTGGGTGATACGCATGATATAGTTGGTGAGCAGGTACATCGTACCGTCGGGACGTTCGCCGGTGAGATATTCGGTATAGTCGTTGATCTCTCTGCCGATCTCGCCCTCAAACGCCGTAGCGGGAGCGTTGTTCAGGCCGTTTAAGCCGTAGCAGAGCGTAAATACGATACCGGCAAGCCACCATTTCTTTTTCGGCATGACGATCCAGCCGGCGATGACCCATATCACGTTGAGAGCGGAGTCCCACAGACGGAGCGCGATGACGAGATTGCGGTAGTTTTTGAACTTCTCGCGGAAGGGCTTTATCAGCTTGATGGAAAGCAGGTTGCATATATGATAGAAACCGTACATCGGCAGAATCTTGAATGCGCCGCCGAGGATCTCCATCTGCGTGATAACGTCCCACGAATAGCCGCCGTTGCTCCAGAAGCTCGTCACGAAACTCGCCGCGACGTTTCGCAGAGCGTACTTATTCTTGAGCACGTAAAACATCGTTTTTGTCAGCGGAGCGGGCTTGGGCTGCAGGATAACTCTTTCGGGACACTTCATCGCGACGCCCATCGTACCGAACGTACCCAACGCGCAGGTGATGATCGAGATCACGGCGAACAGCATGGACTGGGAGATCTGTATCTTGCCGATGTTGTTGAGCGTGAGCAGGGGCAGATAGATGGTAGAAACGAGGTCGCCGCCGTAAGCGCCGGCGTAGCTCTGCGCCAGCGACACGGATATTCGGTCGGCAGGGCATGAGGATTGCAGCGTCGGATAGTTATCGGTCGGGATGTTGAACATGGTGGAGAAGGTCTCCTGCAAAAACAGCGTAATGAACAGGAAAATGATCTTCTTCGGATCGTTCACGCCCGTATCGCCGAAGATCAGCGCGCCGCAGTACATGACCGCGGTGGCGAGGAAGAACGGCAAGGGCGTAGCGAGGATATAGGGACGTGCCTTGCCCCAGCGGGTACGGGTCTTATCGAACAGGATACCCATGAGCGGATCGTTCAGAGTATCGTAAATACTGATGAGCGCCTTGATGATCGTGATGTAAACAAGGTCGATCTTCATGACCTTCGTGAAATAAAGGTTCTGATAGTGGTCGAGACCGGTCTTGAGGGCGCGGGCGAATTTCTGCGCCGCCATCCACGATATCTCCCCTACGGATACCTGCTTCGTCGAGTAGATATCCACGGCGATGTTTTCATATTTTTTGAGCACGCTGTCGTCCAACGTAGCGGCGGAATAATCATCAGCCTTTATAAAACGATCAACGAGCTTATCTTTTGTTGATTTAGCCAATTCTTATCCCTCCTTATTCCGTTACGGTGACCGTGCAGGTCTTTTTGAAATTGCCGTCGAACGTGATGACGTATACGCCCGCCTCACCGGGAGCGACCGCTCTGACGTTTCCGTTCTCATCCACGGTGACGATATTTTCATCGGTCGTGAACCAGTAAACGTCCTTAAAGGTAGCCTTGGCGGGCTTGACGATCGGCGTAAGCTGCGCTTGTTCTCCGACCTTCAACGTCAGCTCCTTTTCGGAAAGCTTCACGCTCTCCACGGGCTCTCTTACGTAGAACAGAACGGAATCGGTGTATTCCACGCCGTTGTAAACGTATTTTCCGATCACGGTAACGGGGGTATCGCTGATTTTACGGCCTTTATAGAAGCCCTTTTCATCAACGGAAAGCACCTCGGGATCGGAAGAGGTCCATTCGACCTTCAGCTCGGTGACGGGAGCGTCGGAAACGATCCGGCGGTTGATCTCGTCGGACGCGCCCTTTTCAATGAAGTAAGCGTCCTGCGAGATTTCGAACTTCACGTGCGTAAAGTTATATTCCTCGGAAACGTTCACGCGCATGGAGATCTGCTGTTTGCCGTAGGGCGCGAGTTCGCCGAGGAACTCCGCGTCGAAACTCACGATACAGCTTCTCGAATAAACGATCCGGTTGAGAACCGGGGCGGGAACGGTAATATTTTCAGCGTATGAGTCGATATCGAACTTGTCGTAGACAACGGTGACGCCGCTCACGGCAACGTCGGAGGCAAATTCCGCGATCGCGGCGTTTATCATTTCATCCACGTCGTCCATATCGAAAACGGTGTACACGGGCAGCGAGGCAAGCTCTTCTTTTTTGCAGCCGTCAAAAGAAACGTGACCGAGCAGCTCGGCTTCATTTTCCTCGTTACGCTTTAAGGTCGCTTCCTTCGCGTCGGAAACGTCGAAATCGAACACGGGGAGCTCGGCGGAGAAATCCTCGCCGTAGGCGCCGTTCTTATCGTTTGCGGAATAGATCGAGGAAAGCTTTCCCTCGATACTGCCGCGAATGAATTTCATCAGCTTTTCTCCGTCCACGCCGTCGGCGGTGACTTTGATATCTTCTTCCGGGACGGACACGTGATACCGGGTATCGAGCTTGACGGAAGCGTAGTCGCAGGCGTCGGAAATATAACCGTCGATCGCGTTTACGGCGTCGGCCCCTTCACATTCCGAGAAGGAATCCGCGGCCGTTTTCGGAAGCTCCTGCGTGCCCTCGTAGCTCAGTATGTACTTCGCGCCGAAGACGGTACCGAAGGCAAACAGAGCGATCAGGAAAACGGTAACGGCGGCGAAGATGATCTTCTTCCGCCCTTGGTTCGCATCGAGCTTTTCGATCTTTTTCAGTCGTTCCTGTTCTTCGAGGTCAAGAGCGGCAAATTCTTTATTCTCATCCATCTGCCTTCACCTCCTCCGCTTCATCCATCTGATACGCGCCGCGGATGAGCTTTTCTTTCTCTTTGCGCTCCTCTTCCGATTCGTGGATCGGAGCGGGGATGTCCATGAGCTCTATTTCGCCTTTTTTGTATTTTTTATAATACTCGTCGCGCTCTTCGTCGCCCTCTTTGAATTCATAGACGGGCGGGTGCTTCATCGCCCATATCGCCGCGAACGCCGCGAATGCGAACAGCAGGATGGGAACGATGAACAGAATATTGGACGAAGCCGCGATCAACCCTTCGGTCGAGCAGGCAGCCACCTTCGAGCAGGCGATCTTTGCCGCCGCGGCACCGATCACGCCGATAGCGGAAAACACGGAGATCGCAACGCCCGTGCGTTTGTTGCCCGCGAAGCAGAAAAGCTCCGTAAGCAAGATCCCCACCGCAGCGACGGCCATCACGCCGAAGCAAAGCATGGCGGTCTTCAGAGCGGAAGCCGCCGCGCCGAAAACGGGATCGGAGGCAAAGGCGCCGGCGATACCGAAGTACCCTTCTCCCATAAAGGCGTTGTACACCATGTCGAGCGCCCAGAACGTGAGGCTCTTTTCATACAGAGCGGAATTCACCGAGAAGCTGCCGAGCGGCACGAACAGACCGGCCAGCGGCAGGATGCACGCCGCGATCTTGAGCTTCTGCGGAAGTCCGGAAAGGTAAGCCTTTTTCAATTTTTCGATTTTTATGCGGAAACTGCCGATGGACATTTCGGCGATGCGTCTGTCCTTTTCAAACTGCGGCAGGAACGAATGGAACACGATGTTCGTTCCGCAGTAAGGACAGTACTGTGAAATGTTCCAGAGTTTCAGCTTTTTGCTGCATTTGGGACATACAGCCATGTCACATACCCCCTTTTATAAAAACAGTATAAAGGAAAATGAATAAAAAAACAATACTTTTTATATATATTGACTATTTTTGCAAAAAGTGTAGAATGGAAAACAGTAATTATTGAGTAATGAAAGGTAAAAACGTATGAATTATATCGGTATCGACCTCGGCACTTCTGCGGTCAAACTGCTTCTCGTGGACGAAAAAGGCAGCATCCTGAAATCGGTCTCGGAGGAATATCCTCTGTATTTCCCGCATCCGGGATGGAGCGAACAAAACCCCGAAGACTGGTATAAGGGAGTGACGGCGGGGCTCAGGAAGCTGCTCGACGGTGAAAACGCCTCGCTCGTAAAGGGCATCGGCCTCGGCGGACAGATGCACGGGCTCGTCGTGCTCGACGAAAACGATAACGTCATCCGTCCCGCGATCCTCTGGAACGACGGACGCACCGAAAAGCAGGTGGAATATCTGAATAACGTCGTCGGCAAAGAAAAGCTCTCGGAATACACGGCGAATATCGCGTTCGCGGGCTTCACGGCGCCCAAAATTCTGTGGATGAAAGAAAACGAACCCGAAAACTTCGCCCGCATCGCGAAGATCATGCTGCCGAAGGACTATATCGTGTATAAGCTCACGGGCATACACTCCTGCGACTATTCCGACGCTTCGGGCATGCTGCTGCTCGACGTAAAGAACAAAAAATGGGCGAAAGAAATGCTCAACGTCTGCGGTGTGAGCGAAGATAAGCTCCCCGCGCTTTATGAAAGCTTTGAAACGGTAGGCACGGTGAAAGAGGAGGTCGCTTCCCTCTTCGGACTCGGTGAAGTAAAGGTCGTCGCGGGCGCGGGCGACAACGCCGCGGCCGCCATCGGCACGGGCACCGTGGGAGAGGGCAAATGCAATATCTCCCTCGGCACCTCCGGCAC
>JAZLHN010000081.1:0-3836 GCA_045616815.1 Acutalibacteraceae bacterium | reverse complement strand
CGACGTACTTTTGTACGCCTTCGGGCAAGCAAAAGCAAGGCTGAAGCCTTGCTTTTGCTCAGTTTGTCCGTTCTTCATCTTTTTTTCCTATCCCCTCAAAAGGGGGTGTAAAAAAACGAAAGTTTTTTTACACCCCCTTTTCTGTTTTATTTATTCGTCTTTATTTATTTCGCCTTCGTGGATATCCTTTGCGCAAAGAACGTTCAGCACGGTGCGGAACAATATGGAAATATCTTCGAGCAGACCGAATTTTTTGAGATATTCCGTATCATATTTTACTTTCTCGGCGGGTTTTACAAGATCTCTGCCTTTTATCTGGGCAAGCCCCGATATGCCGGGACGCAGGAGGTAAACACCGTTCTTTTTTCTTTCACTGTGGATATATTCCTCTTCCGGGATCAGCGGACGGGGACCGATGAAGCTCATTTCACCTTTGAGAATGTTGATGAGCTGCGGAAGCTCGTCAAGGCTCGTCTTTCTCAGCACGGCGCCGATGGGAGTGATGTAGCTGTCGGCTTCGGAAAGCTCCGCGGAGGCGCAGGAGGCGGGAGCGTCCGTATACATCGAACGGAACTTGAGGCAATTGAAAATCACGCCGTCTTTTCCTACGCGAGGCTGTTTAAAAATCGAAGGTCCCTTGCTTGTACACTTAACGATAAGCGCGATGAATGCCATTGGTATCCCGGCGCAAATCAGTGCAAGGGCGGCAAAGAAAAAGTCGAATATTCGTTTTATTCCGCTGTAGACAAAAAAACGCGGTGTCTTCCTGAATGGTATGCGATCGGAATTGCCGGTCGGATTTTGTATATTATTATGCATATCAAAACAAACCTGCCAATATATATTCAATAAGGAAAACATTTTTGTGCTGATGTGTTCAGCACAGTTACAGTAATTATACCCGCTGAGGAGATTTTTGTCAATCCATATCAAAAAAAAGGGAACGGAAAAGAGCAGAACGCATGAAAAACATAAAGGGGTATCAAAGAGCCGCGGCTTTATTTTCCGCAGAGCTGAAAGAAAAACTCTTCTTATTGCCTTCGCGTTACGCCGGGGCAGTAAGAGAAATACGGGTGTATGACGGTGCACCGCTGCTCCTGCTGACGGACGACGGTCTTCGCTGTGTTGCCGAGGACGGAATGCTTTTGTCCTTTTTCGGCGGCGGATGCCTTTCCGCTGATGCACGGGATATGAAAATGATCCTGCTGAATGCGGCGGGAGCATCCGTTTATCAGTATGAAAAAGAATTGGCAAACGGGTATATCACCTGTCCCGACGGCATAAGAATAGGTATATGCTGCTCTTCCGCCGACAAAGGCGTCTCGCTCGATCGTCTTACTTCGATCAATATCCGGATACCGTATGAGGAGGAATTTCCTTGTCCCGTTCCCGAAGTTCTCCTCACTGACGGCGGCGTTCTTATCGCCGGGGCGCCCGGAAGCGGAAAGACTACGGTTCTGAAAGCTTGCTGCCGCTTCCTCTGTGATACCTCGCGCGGGAGAATAAAACGGCTGAGCATCGTTGATTCGCGCGGTGAATTGTCCTGTTTTTCCTGCGGTGAGAAAAAATACGCGGCGGATATTATAGCATGTGCCGATAAAGCGGCCGGTATTCTGCGTGCTCTTCGGCTCATGTCGCCGGAATATATCGTATGCGACGAGACCGGAGACGTGCGGGAAACGGACTCTATGTTAGAGGGGATGAATAGCGGCGTGCGTTTCATCACGGCGATGCATGCCGGAAGCACCGGCGAACTTGTGCGAAGAGAGCAGTTTGCGCGGTTGTGCTTCGCGGGCGTTTTCAAACACGTCGTCATGCTTTCCGCCGAGGCTCCCGGCACTGTCGCCGATATATGGAAAAGGGAGGAACTTGAAAACGAAATACGCAGGTATTATCCTTTTGTGCATCGCTGTTCTTATGAGCGGTTTTAGCGTGATCGCAGAGCGCAGACGTCGGATAAAACTGCTCGGGATGCTATCGGATTTCTTTTTTTTGCTCGGTCAAAGCATAAAAAGCGGAGGAAAAAGTTTCCCCGCTTCTTTGAACGAGGCCAAAGAACATATCTGCGCCGCCGCGTTTTCTTTCCCCGAAGAAACGCTGAAAAAATGTGCTTCGGGGGCAGATCTGGCGGAAACGTGGCGTTCGGCTGTACTGCACGACGCCGCTGTCGGAAGATCGGGAGCGGAAAATGCCGCGGCGATATGCTCGCTTGCCGATTTTTTTGCTGACGTTTCGCCCTCCGCGGTCGCCTCCGCCTGTGAGAAGTTAGGAGCGCGTTTCGGAAAAGAAAAGAAGAAAAACGCTTCGGAATTCGAGAAAAACGAACGTCTGTATCTCACGGGCAGCCTTCTCGGCGCGGCGGCGGGATTCATTATCATGATATGAAAACGGAGGTAAAACGTGAATATTGAGATCATATTCAAGATCGCCGCGGTGGGGATCATCGTGGCGGTGCTCAATCAGGTACTCTCCCGTTCGGGCAGGGATGAATATACCATGATAACGACGTTAGCGGGACTCATCATCGTTCTGATGATGGTATTGCCGTACATACGGGATCTCTTTGATTACGTAAGGTCGGTGTTCGAATTGTGATACTGAAAATATCCGGCACCGCCGTATGCGGTGTGCTTGCTTACACGCTGCTGAAAACGTACAAGCCTGAGTTTGCGCCGTTGTGTGAGATCGTCACCGCTGTGCTCGTTTTTCTGTTTACGGCGGACGAGCTTATCGAGGTGAAAGCCTTTTTTTCGGAAATGTTTGTGAATGCGGGCATTGCGGGCGAATATATCACGGTGCTGATAAAATCCCTCGGCACGGCGCTTATCACGCAGTTCGCCGCCGATACGGCGAAGGACGCAGGCGAAAATGCCCTTGCCTCCAAGATCGAATTCGCGGGAAGAGTGGTGATCGTATGGTGTTCTCTGCCGCTGCTGAAAGCCATAGCGCAGCTCATAACGGAGCTGACAAACGAAATGTAGAAAAGATTATTGCCGCCGCCGTTCTGTGTATCCTTTTTCTGCCTCTGCTGCCGCTCCGCGCCGGAGCCGCAGCGGCGGACGGGGAAGTCTGGTACGGTCCGGTCTGGGACGCGCTTGACGGCGAAACGGAAAAAATGCTTGAGGATATCGGCATAGCGCCGGGAGAGGAAAACGGCCTTTTATCTCTTTCCCCGCAAACGGTACTGTCTTCTTTTTTTTCTCTGTTCGGTACTTCTTTTCGAGAACTGCTCGGAAGATTTTTTACCGTGGTCGCCGTCATGTTGTGTATCGCTTTGTTTTCTTCTTTAGCGGGCGAGGGGAAAACGGCCGAAGCTGCGTCGAACGTCGGAAGTCTCGCCGCCGTGTTCGTGATCGTCGCCGTGAACGCGGAATTGTTTGCTGACTGCAGAGCTTCCATCGAGCTCACGAAGGATATCATGCTCTCGCTGATTCCGGTGTTGGCGGGTATCGTTGCGTTTTCGGGACAGCCCGGATTGGCGGCGAGCTTCAATACCGTGGTGTTTGCTTTTGCCGAAACGGTCTCCGCGGCGTTCTCCCGTATCCTGCCCGCCGTGGCGGCGGCAGGAGCTTCGCTCGGTGCGGCGGGAGCCGTCGTGCCCTTTGCGAAATTCGACGGCATAAGCAAAGCGGCTGCAAAGCTCGTGAATACGTTTGCGGCGTTCGTATCGGGCATTTTCGTTGCCGTACTCTCCGTGAGGGGTGTGATCGCAGGGGCGGCGGATACCGTCACGATCAAAGGGCTTCGCTTCCTGATCGGAAGCTCGGTGCCGATCGTGGGAAGCGCGATCGGAGACGCTTTGAATTCCGTGGCGGCGGGACTCGGACTGATCCGGA
>JAZLHN010000080.1:0-11346 GCA_045616815.1 Acutalibacteraceae bacterium | reverse complement strand
AAAAATACTGATATTTCGTTTTAATACGATGATTTTACACCCGGATAAACAGTTTTTCCTGTTTCAGTATAATCATTCCATGACTGAAAACTGTAAACTAAAAACTGAAAACTGCGGGCTTCGCCCGCTAAACTGCCATTTCTCGCCTATTTTCCGGATTTTCCGCAAATCTTTCATTCCGGGCAGGATAAATATATGAAACACAATTATCTGAACAATACGCCTCTTGAAGAGGCGAAAAAACGGTATTTTGATTATATAAAAACAACGGGCTTCGCCAAAAAGACGGAGGTCGTTCCCGTCATGCGTGCAAACGGGCGCATCCTTGCCAAAGCCGTGCACGCCGCGATGTGCTCACCACACTACAACGCCTCCGCGATGGACGGCATCGCCGTAAAGGCCTCCGACACCTACGGCGCGGCGGAGCAGACGCCCGTCACGCTCACACCGGACAAATACACGGTCGTGGACACCGGCGATCCGATCCCCGACGGCGCAGACGCCGTTATCATGGTGGAGGATATCACCGAAGCCGGAGAAAACTCGTTCAGGATCTTCTCGGCGGTGCATCCGTGGCAGAACGTAAGGCAGGTGGGCGAGGATATCTGCATGGGCGACATGATCGCCGTGACGGGGGAAAAGATCACCCCGCAGCTGTGCGGCGCGTTCCTCGCGGGCGGCGTAACGGAAGTAAGCGTCGTGAAAAAGCCGGTCTTCGGCATCATTCCCACCGGCGACGAGATCGTGAAACCGACCTCTCATCCCGCCAAGGGCGAGATCATCGAATTCAATTCCACTATCTTTTCCTCCATGCTCTCCGACGTGCACGCCGGAAGCATCGTTTACGATATCGTTCCCGATAAAAAAGACCTTCTTACCGCGGCGGTAAAAAAAGCCGTTTCGGAATGCGACGCGGTGCTCATCTTAGCGGGCTCCTCCGCGGGGCGCGACGACTACACGAGCGACATCCTGTCCTCCCTCGGCGAAGTGCTCATCCACGGCGTGGCGATCAAGCCCGGCAAGCCCGCTGTACTCGGCGCGATCGGGAGCGTACCCGTCGTGGGGCTTCCGGGGTATCCCGTTTCCGCCATCGTCGTGATGGAGGAATTCGTGTACGGCCTCGCGGATATCTGGTACGGCAGACCGCAGAAGCCGGTCGAATACGCCGAAGCGACGCTCGGCAAAAAGCTGCTCTCTTCTCTCAAATATAAAGAATACGTGCGCGTAACGCTCGGAAACGCGGGCGACGGACTCACCGCCGTGCCTCTTCCGCGCGGCGCCGGCGTCATCACGAGCTTCACGAAGGCCTCCGGCATTATCGAGGTACCGCAGAACGTCGAGGGCTATGAAGCCGGAGAAAAGGTGACGGTGAGGCTTCTGCGCCCGAAAGAGGAAGCGGAAAACGCACTGATCGTCACGGGCAGCCACGATCCGGCAATCGACGAGATCGCGGATATTTTGCAGAAAAACGGAGCTCCCTTCCGCATCATTTCCTCCCACGTGGGCAGCATGGGCGCTATCTCCGCCGTATCGAACGCGCAGGCGCATCTCGGCGCCGTCCATCTGCTCGACGAAAACGGAGAATATAATACTTCTTACGTAAAAAAATACTTTCCGGACGGCGGCGCGGTACTCGTCAAGGGCATCGGCCGGGAGCAGGGGCTGATGGTCGCCAAAGGCAATCCGCTCAGCATAAAGGAGTTTTCCGATATCGCACGCTGCCGTTACGTCAACCGTCAGAAGGGCGCGGGCACGCGCATCCTCTGCGACCACCTTATGAAAAAAACGGGCTTATCGCCCGACGACATAAACGGCTATTTTCACGAGGAATTCACCCATACGTCGGTGGCGGCGCTCATCGCCGCGGGCAACGCCGACGCGGGACTCGGGATATATTCGGCGGCGAAAATGTACGGGCTGGATTTCATCCCGCTGTGCAACGAGGAATACGATTTCCTCATCGCCGAAAAATACGTTGACGACGAAAAAGTCAGGGCGTTCCTCTCGGTGCTCGGAAGCGAAGAATTCAAAGAACGGCTTTCGTCCCTCGGAGGATACACGGTAAAATGACATGGAGCTTACACACATAAACGAAAACGGCGAGGCCGTGATGGTGGACGTGGGCGAAAAGGACGTGACGCGCCGCACGGCGAAGGCTTACGCCAAGGTGACGATGCAGCCGGAGACACTGCAAAAGCTCCTTGCCTGCGACCTGAAAAAAGGCGACGCGCTCGCCGCCGCCCGCATCGCCGGCATCATGGCGGCGAAACGCACGTGGGAGCTTATCCCGCTGTGTCACAACATTCCTATTGAAAAAGTGGGAATAGAATTCTATAATAATAAAGTTGACGAATTATACATATCCGCCGAGGCGGTATGCTCCTACAAAACGGGCATCGAGATGGAAGTGCTCACCGCCGTTTCCGTCGCCGCGCTCACCGTTTACGACATGTGCAAGGCGATCGACCGCGGCATGACGATAAGCGACGTGCACCTCACGGAAAAAACCGGCGGAAAAAGCGGAGAGTATCACAATGACCGATAAATTCGGAAGAGAGATCGATTACCTGCGGATCTCCGTGACCGAGAGATGCGACCTTCACTGCGTATACTGCGGCAGTGAGGCGCCCGCCTCCGACCGGCTGACCGCGGACGAGATCATAAAGCTTGCCGCCGCCTTTGCGGAATGCGGGTTTACCAAAGCGCGCCTTACGGGCGGCGAACCGCTCATGCGCGAGGATATCGCGGACATCGCCGCGGGCATCGCAAAAATAAAAGGCTTTCAAAAAGTCACGCTGACCACCAACGGCGTAAAATTAGCGCAATACGCTTCCGCGCTCAAAAAGGCCGGGATAAACGCCGTGAACGTGAGTCTCGACTCCCTCGACCGCGCCACCTACCGCAGGCTCACCGGACGGGACTGTCTTTCCGACGTACTCGAAGGCATCCGCACGGCACAGGCGGAGGGATTGAAGGTAAGAACGAATTCCGTACTGATCCGCGGCGAAAACGATTCCGAAGCCGAAGCGCTCGCTTCCCTCGCCAAAGACTCTCCGATCGACGTGCGCTTTATCGAGCTCATGCCCTTCTCGGACGAAGGAAGGAACAAACGGCTCATGGTGAGCGGCGACGAGCTGATAAAACGCCTCGGGCTCACCGAACGCGTCACAGGCACGGAAAAAAGCGTTGCGCGCTACTTTGCGGCGGACGGCTACGAGGGAAACGTAGGCTTCATCACGCCCGTCAGCGAAAATTTCTGCGGCGAATGCAACCGGATACGGCTTCTTTCCGACGGCAGGGTGCGCCCCTGTCTCGGGCACGAGGAGACCGTGGATCTGATGCCGTATATCAACGACGAAAAAAAACTGCTTGAAGCGATAAAACAGGCGGTTTACAATAAACCGAAGGGACACGGATTTTCCTGCGGTTACGGAAATCCGCACGCCATGAACAAAATCGGGGGATAAAAAAATGTCAGGAAAAGTCATAGCGATCAACATAAGCGAAAAGAAAGGCACGCCCAAGACCTCGATCAACCCCGGGGTCATGATCGAAGATTTCGGCTTCGAGGGCGACGCGCACGCGGGCAAATGGCACCGTCAGGTGTCGCTTCTCGCCAAAGAGAGCATCGAAAAATCCAAAGGGATGCGCACCGACGGGCTGTGCGGCGGCAAATTCGCCGAAAACATCACGACCGAAGGGATCGTTCTCTACACCATCCCGATCGGCACGAAGCTGAAGATCGGCGAATGCGTCATCGAGGTCACGCAGATCGGCAAGGAATGCCACGAGGGCTGCGCCATCAAGCAGCTCGTAGGCCAGTGCATCATGCCCAAGGAGGGCATTTTCGGAAGAGTGCTCGTCGGCGGCAAGGTATTCGAGGGAGACGAAATAGAGATACTCGGAGAATGACCGATCAGGATCGGAGATCGGAAATCGGAAATCGGAGAACATCCGAAAAATGTTAGTCGGAGATAATTTATGTATAAGAAATTTTTCAAGCGGCTGTTGGATATCGTTCTGTCCTTTTTTGGACTCGTACTGCTTTCGTGGCTGTTCGTTCTGCTTATCTTCCTCATCAAGATCGACGATCCCGGCCCCGCGTTCTTCACGCAGAAGCGCATAGGAAAAGGAAAAAAAGAATTCAAGCTCCATAAATTCAGGAGCATGAAGATGGACACCCCCCACGACCGTCCGACCCATCTGCTCGAAAATCCCGAGCAGTACATAACGAGAGTGGGACGCTTCCTCCGGAAATCGTCGCTCGACGAGCTTCCGCAGATATGGGATATTTTCGTAGGCAACATGTCGGTGATCGGACCGCGCCCCGCCTTATGGAATCAGGACGATCTGATCGCCGAACGCGATAAATACGGCGCGAACGACGTAAAACCCGGACTCACGGGCTGGGCGCAGATCAACGGCAGAGACGAGCTCGAGATCGACGTAAAAGCGAAATTCGACGGCGAATACGTGGAAAAGCTCAGCTTCGTCTTCGACGTAAAATGCTTTTTCGGCACGATACTGAGCGTTGTGCGCTCCGACGGCGTGGTCGAAGGCGGCACCGGCGAAATGAAAACAGAAGCCGAAAGGAACGGGGACGACTCTCCGCTTCCTCCCGCCGACGAAAAAGCGAAGCGCATCATGGTCTTATCCTGCCACACACATTCTTTGTTCTGGTTCCGCACGGAAATGATGAAAAAATTCCTCTCGCTCGGCTATGAGGTAACGGCGGTCGGGCAGGAACCGGAAAGCGAATGGAATGAAAAATTCGCGCAGGTCGGCGTAAGATACCGTCAATTAGACGTTCAGCGCAACGGCACGAATCCCCTGCAGGACATTACGACGCTGAAAAAAATAGAAGCCCTCATGGAAGAGGAAACGCCCGATATCCTTTTCTGCTATCAGGCGAAAACGGTGATCTACGGCTGCATCGCCGCCCACCGCCGGGGACTCACGGAGATCTATCCGCTCGTCGCTGGTCTCGGCTCGGTGCTGATCGGCACGGGGCTGAAAAATAAAATTCTCCGCCTGCTGCTCGAAACGGAATACCGATTCTCACTCCGCTATGCCAAAGCGGTCATGTTCCAGAATCCGGACGACATGGGCTTTTTCCTAAAGAACGGCATGGTGAAAAAAGCGCAGTGCCGCATGATCAACGGCTCGGGCGTGGACACGACGCATTTCACGCCGTCTCCCCTGCCGGACGAGACCGCCTTTCTGTGTATCTCGCGGCTCATACGGGACAAGGGCGTGGGCGAATACATAGACGCGGCGAGAGAGATACATAAGAAATATCCCGCCGCGCGCTGTCTGCTGGTAGGCCCGTTTGATACGAATCCCTCGGCGATAAAGCCGGAGGAACTGCAGACCTATATCGACGACGGTTCGGTCGAATACTTCGGCGAGCAGTCGGATATTCTTCCCTATATGGAGCAGTGCAGCGTGTTCGTGCTTCCGTCTTATCACGAGGGCACGCCGAAAACGGTATTGGAGGCGATGTCCTGCGGCAGAGCGGTCATCACCACCGACGCGCCGGGCTGCCGTGAGACCGTGAAGCACGGCGAAAACGGCATATTAGTGCCCGTGAAAAACACGCAGGCACTGACCGAAGCCATGGAAAAATTCATCCTCGATCCCTACAGAGCCGTTCCCATGGGCATGGCGGGCAGACGGATCGCGGAAGAGAAATACGACGTAAAAAAAGTTAACGGCGAAATCGTGAAAATAATGGGACTCAGATCGGAGGAAAAAGAATATGTCACTGTATGAAAAACTCGTCAATAAGGAAGAAAAACTCTCTCTGGTAGGCTTAGGTTACGTTGGTATGCCCATCGCCGTGGCCTTCGCAAAGAAGATCGACGTCATCGGCTACGACCTCAACGAAAAGAAAATACATCTCTCCAAAAACGGCATCGACCCCACGAACGAAGTGGGCAACGAAGCCATCAGAAACACGACGGTGGAATTCACCGCCGACGAAACGAAGCTCAGGGAAGCAAAATTCCATATCGTGGCCGTGCCCACGCCCGTGAACGACGACCATACGCCCGACCTGACCCCCGTGGAGGGAGCCTCCCGCATCCTCGGCAGAAATCTGACGAAGGGAAGCATCGTAGTATTCGAATCCACCGTGTATCCCGGCGTGACCGAGGACGTGTGCGTACCCATCCTCGAAAAGGAATCGGGCCTCAAATGCGGCGAGGATTTCAAGATCGGTTATTCGCCCGAGCGTATCAACCCCGGCGACAAGGTACACCGTCTTGAAACGATCAGAAAGATCGTTTCCGGCATGGATGAGGAATCCCTTGACTGCATCGCCAAGGTCTACGAGCTCGTCGTGGAAGCGGGCGTTCACAGAGCCGAAAGCATCAAGGTAGCCGAGGCCGCCAAGGTCATCGAAAACAGCCAGCGCGATATCAACATCGCCTTCATGAACGAGCTCTCCATCATCTTCAACAAAATGGGCATCGACACGCAGTCCGTACTCAACGCGGCGGGCACGAAATGGAATTTCCTCAAATTCTATCCCGGTCTCGTGGGCGGTCACTGCATCGGCGTAGACCCCTACTATCTCACCTATAAGGCCGAAATGATGGGCTATCATTCGCAGGTCATCCTCGCCGGCCGCCGCATCAACGACGACATGGGCAAATACGTGGCCGAAAACGTGGTCAAGAGCCTTATAAAAGCCGGCAAGGCGGTAAGGAACGCGAAGGTCGCCATCCTCGGCTTCACCTTCAAGGAGAACTGCCCCGACACGCGCAACACAAAGGTCATCGACATCGTGAACGAGCTGAAGGAATACGGCATCACGCCCGTGATCGCCGATCCGCAGGCGGACGCCGACGAAGCGAAGCGTCTTTACGGCGTGGAATTCGTAAACGCCGACACGATAAAGGATATGGACGCGGTCGTTCTCGCCGTCGCGCATACGCAGTTCAGATCCTTCACCATGGAAGAGATCGACGCCTTCTTCGGCGAGGGCAGAAAAGTCCTGCTCGATATCAAGGGTCTGCTTTCGAGAAAAGAGTACGAGGACGCGGGCTATCTTTACTGGAGACTGTGATATGACGTACAAGACCGGCACATTCGAACAAAAAACAAGAGAAGTCTTTTCCGCAAGGGAAGGACTTCTTTCCGATAAAATAAACTGCATCGCGTTCGACGGACAAAACCGTCTGTTCGTCGGCACGGACAAGGGGCTGCAGATCGTCGCCGACGGAAAAGTGCTTTCCTCCGGGATAAAGCTCCCCAAAGGAAGCGTGGACGTTTTGTATTTTTCCGGAGACGGAGAGCTTTTCGTAGGAACGGATAAAAAGCTTCTCGGCTTTACGAACGGCAAAAAGACCTACGCCGCGGACTTTCCGTCCGTGATCGTGGACGTGAAGCGCGGCGAAAACGACGCTTTATGGGTGCTTACGAGCGATTCCGTTTATAAATTCGCCGGGAAAAGCACGGAGCCGGAGATCCGTTTAGGCGTGCCCGGTACGCCCTCCTGCCTCGTCACCTATAAGGACGACCGCGTATTCGTGGGCACTAAAGACAACGGTATGCACACGCTCGTGGGCAAACGCCGCCACTGGGCGGAACTGAAGTCCGACGACACCGGTATGCTCAGCAATACCGTGAACGCGCTGTTCATCGACGAAGCGGACGATATCTGGGCGGCGACCGATCGGGGCGTGTGCGTTTACGACGACAAAAGCTTATGGCTCACGCCGTCCGTCGTTCCCGCACTTCCTTCTGCATTCGTCACCGATATCGCGAGCGATGCAAAAGGCGATAAGTATTTCGCGACGACCACGGGGCTTATCCATCAGCACGGCGGTAAGCTCTCCTACTACGGCTATAAGCGTTGGCTGCCCTCCCCCAAAGCGGAAAAAGTGACCGCCGCGCCGAACGGCACGGTCGCCGTGCTCACCGACAAGGGCATCAGCGTGATAAAGACCGAACCGCTCACACTCGAAAAAAAGGCGGCTCTGCTGAAGGCGGACACGGAACAATTCAACGTAAGAAAAGACGGCTGGGTGCTCGACCGCACGCTCGACCGTGAGGGCGTCGTTTCCGCAGACGAAGGGTATATCCCGAACACCGACAACGACGGTTTGCGCACCGGCTTATACGTCGCGGCGCTCTGCTTCGAATACGCCTGCACGCACGATAAGGAAACGAAAAAGCAGGCGCGGCGTTCGCTGGACGCGATGCTGAAGCTGATCGAAGTCACCGGCATGGAAGGCTTCGCCGCAAGAGCCGTGCGCTATCCCGACGAGCGCGAATACGGCACGGGCAACCGCAAAGAATGGCATATAACGAAGGATAAAAACGGGAACGAGCTCGAATGGCTCGGAGAGACCTCCTCCGACGAGATGGTGGGACATTTCTTCTGCTACGCGCATTATTACGATCTCGCCGCCGACGAAGAGGAAAAGAAGCAGCTGCGCGCCGTCGTTTCCTCGATCCTCGACCATATTCTCAGCCACGGCTATCACCTCTGCGATACCGACGGCAAGCCCACCACGTGGGCGAACTGGGATCCCGAGCTTCTGAACAACGATCACAAATGGATCAACGAAAAGGGCACGAATTCCTTACAGCTGCTCACCTTCCTCGCCGCGGGATATCACATGACGGGGAACGAAAAGTACAAAGAGGAGTTCGATCGTCTGGCGAAGGACAAGCATTACGTTCTCAATCTCATGCAGTACGCGATCCCGAACGGACACATCCTGCACATCGACGACAGCCACGATTTCATCATGATCTCCCTGCTGCTCGAATACGTGAAGGAGCCCACGCTCCGCTCCGTTTTCATGATGGGTTTAAGGCACCACTGGGAGGATGAACGGATCGAGCGCAACGCTTTCTACAACTTCGTTTACGGCGCGCTGACGGGCGAAAACTGCGATATCGAAAACGCCGTGGAGGAGCTGACCGACTACCCCATGGATCCCGTCGCGTGGCCGCTGTACAACTCCTACCGCAAGGATATAGAATGGGACTTTTCTCCCGTAAAAATGGGCATGATCCCGCAGCTCGTCTCCCCGCTCTCTCCGCACGAACGCCGCGTCGTCACCAACGATATCAACCGCTTCATAGCGGACAGCGGCGCCGAGGACGTGGCACAAGCCGTAATAAAAGCGGACGGCGATATGTCCGCCTACAACGTATTCCCGCCCACCGGCAACGACAAGGGACTCGAATCCCGCTCCTGCACGATGTTCACCCTGCCGTACTGGTACGCACGGTACAAAGGCCTGATCGAATAAGAAAGGAAATCCTTATGACGTTAAGAGAAATAGAGCCCTTCGCTTTCGGCTTCAAGGAAGCGGACGTGAGCGGCATCGACCCCGCCTATGAGCGCGCCTACCGCATCGCCTGCGGCAACCGCGCCCTCGTATCCGAAACCGAGCTCACCATCACCCCGGACGATTGGTTCGCGGGCCCCTGCTGCGAATACCCCACCGGCATACACTATTCCCGCGGTGCCGGCATCTTTTCCCATCCCGATTTCCGGCAGGCGCAGAAAGAAAAATATCCGGAATTAGCCGAAGAGATCGACGAGCTCTACGACGAATTCGAGTCCATCCGAACCCATTGGCTCACGGGACGTACCTTCACCGAGCGCGAGCACAAATTAAGAGACAGCAAGGCCTGCTGGGGCGAGGGCGCCGGACACGCCAACCCCGACTACGAAATGCTGCTCCGCATCGGCACCGACGGCATCCGCGAAAAGATCGCGCTGTTCCGCAAAATACACAACGACCGTGACGGCTTTTACGACGCGCTCGAAATATCTCTTTCCTGCATCGAGATCCTTGCCGCACGCTATAAAAAGTTGGCGGAGGAAATGCTGCCCGACGCAAGCGAAAAGGACGCCGCCGTACTGAAACGCATCATTGCCGCTTTCGGGCAGGTACCGCAAAAGCAGCCGCGGAATTTCTTCGAGGCCTGCCAGTTCTTCTGGCTCGCCTACAGCTTTATCGACAACGACTCCCCCGGACTTTTCGACTACGCTCTCGGCGCGTACTACGAAAACGACGACCCCGAGGACAGATACGAATGTCTGAAAAAGCTCTGGGAGCTCTTCCGGAAGGTACGTGCGTGGAATCTGTGCGTAGGCAGAACCGACGAATTCGGCGTATATCACGACTGCGCTCTCACCTACGACGTATTGAAGGTCATGCGCGAAACGGGCTACAACACGCCCAACGTGACCATGCGTCTGAGCAAAAGCGCTCCCGAAAAGGCGTGGGCCGAAGCGGCGAAGACCATCGGCACCGGCATCGGAATGCCCGCCATCTACAACGACGACTGCGTTTGCCCCGCGCTCGAAGCGCTCGGCATCCCCGCAAGCGACGCGCATCTGTACTGCATGAACGGCTGCAATCAGATCGACATCTTCGGCAAATCCCACATGGGACTCGAGGACGGCGAGATCAGCCTCGTCAAGGCGCTCGAATTCGCGCTCTTCGACGGCTGGTGTCAGAGAACGAAGCGTCAGCTCGGCGAAAATACGGGCAGAGCCGCCGATTTCAAGACCTTCGGCGAGCTCATGAAAGCCTTTTATATCCAGACGGATATGCTCATCGACATGGCGACCGATATGTCGCTCAAATGTCAGCGCGTGTTTGCGAAGGAAGCGCCGAATCCGTGGCTCTCCCTCGTCATCCAGGGCTGCATCGAAAAAGGACTCGACTACAAAAACAGGGGTCCCTATTACGGTCACGGACAGATCCTCACCGAGGGTCTTCCCGACGCAGCGGACTCTCTTGCCGCCGTCAGGCATTTCATTTACGACGAGAAGAAATACACGATGGCGGAGCTTCTGAAAGCGCTCAAAAAGAATTTCGAGGGCTATGACGAGCTTTATAACGACTTCAAGAATTACCATAAATTCGGCAACGATCTCGACGACGTGGACGAAATATACGCCGAGATCACCGATCACGTTTACCGCTACGCGCAGACCAAAAAGACCTTCCGCGGCGGCGTTTACGGCATGGGCTGCTCCACCTTCGAAAGAGCCGCCCGCTACGGCGCGAGCGTATGCGCTCTGCCCAACGGCAAAAAGGACGAGGAAACCACCCTCGCCGACAGCATCGGCGCGGTGCCGGGCTGCGATACCAACGGTCCGACGGCGCTTCTCAACTCCGTACTCAAATGCAATCAGTATCTTGCCACGAGCGGCAACGTATTGCAGATGAAGTTCCAGAAGGCGCAGTTCAACATGCCGGAAGGGCTTAATAGCTTTGTTTCCCTTGCGAAGACCTATTTCCGTTTAGGCGGTCAGACCCTGCAGATCAACGTTGTTTCCGCCGAGGAGCTGAAGGACGCTTACGAGCA
>JAZLHN010000079.1:0-5903 GCA_045616815.1 Acutalibacteraceae bacterium | reverse complement strand
CGCCTTCGCCTCTTCCTCGGTCATGCCGCCCGCGACGTAAAGATCGACCTGCTTCCGGAACTTGCGCTCCTGGCGCTCGGGGCTTACGTAGCCCGCGCAGGGAGTGAGCGTTACGCCGTCGTTGAGCGCTGCCGAATACATTTCTCTGAATTTCTCGGCGACACGTTCGTCTAAATAAATACCGCTGTCTTCGAGCACGAGCTCCACCAGGGGCTCGTAAGTATCGTTCATTTTATAATACTTGTTGAGAAGCACCACGCACCATTCGGAATCCGCGGGCATATTGATGACGGTGGGATCGGGCAGCACGTCGTCGGACGACGTTTCCGGCGCGTCGGTGGTATCGGCGGCACCTTCGGTGGTATCGTCCTCCGTGCTTTCACCGGAGGGAGCTTCCGACGTACCCTCTGCGCCCGCAGGCTCCGAAGACGAATTTTCGTTTTCCGTGACCGAAACGGCCTCCGAAGAAGAAGTCTCCTCCTCTTTTATCTTATCGGAAACGATCTTCGCCGACATTTTATAGGATATAAGGAACAGGGCGACGACCATTACGAGTATCCCGATGAGCGCCGCCGGTTTTTTCAATAACATGATACGGTACCTCCGTAAAAAATATCTCGATATATTTTACGCTTTTTTCAACAGAATGTCAATTTTTGATTTTATTTGCCGTTTTTCATCTGGGTGGGACCGTAGTTCGCAGCGCCGGTGTATTTCACGTCGGCGGGGGTGGGATAATATTTCGGCGCGTCGAGATCGCGCTGATAGAGCCTCACGTGCGCGCCGCGCGGCAGGATATCCACCACGTCGCAGCCGCGGTAAAAGACCGTGAAATCGGTGTCTCTGACCTTTTCCTTGACCTTGCGGGTCACGATATCGAAGAAGAGCGTCGTTTCGTCGCCGGCGTTCAGCTCGAAATACGCGATGCCGTTTTCGACGGCGGGTTCGGTCTTTTCCCCGTTCACGGAGAATGCGGGCTCGGTGATCCACGCGTAAAGACGGAAGCCGTATTTACCCGCTTTCAGCGCCTTGAGCGTGATTTTTCCTTCGTTGGGAAGCTCGGAAGAAAGTTCGTAAGCGTCCGTTTTCTTATCGCAGGGGATATTCACGACCGCGATGCCGTTTTCCTCGGCGACCACGCCGTCCCATACGGCCTTGAGCGCCACGGGAGCCGTACCCACGCAGCAGCCGGCAATGGAACGGAAACGCTCCAAAGAAATGCAGTTCGGCTCGCTGCCGCCGGTGAAGCCGCCCATCATGCGCTTGTCGATATCGCGGTAGGTGATGCCGTTGCCATCGGGCAGCGTATTGTCACACTCCACGTACCCCGTATAGCGCACCTGATTTTCCACGAGCTGATTGCGGGCGAACATATTGATGTCGTTCCAGTATTCGGTGTAGCCGCAGTCGATGAGCGCCTTGGCGCAGATCACCATATCGCGGATACAGCAGGTCTCGCAGTGCTCCTCGTTCATCGGATGCCACTGCGCGTATTCGGGCAGCCAGCCGAAATCGGAGGAAAGGGAACGGGTGTAATCGTAGATGCCCTTGCCCTTTTCGATATAGTCCTTACGGTCGAGGATACGGCCGAGCTCCACCAGACCGCCCGCGAAGCACATAGCGGAATGTACGTGGCCGAAATACTCCATTTTATAGTTGAAGTAACGGGACACGCCGAGCACGTAGTTGGCAAGACCTACAGCGAGATCGAGAGCCACCTCGTCGTTTTTGAGTTCATAGCGGCGCACGAGCGCGGGAAGCATGAGAGCGTTTCTTATGGACTGCTCGCCTCTTCCGGTGTGACGGCTCAGATCGAAGCCGCCCTCTTTGAGATATACGTCGTTCGGGAATTCATAGATCGGTTCCTCCTCCGCGGAGTCGCCCGACCAGAACGTGCGGACCTTGCGCTCGATCACAAGGCTTCTCATGCCGCGGATGAGCTCGGAGGTGCGTTTTTCGGCTTCCTCGTCTTCGGGGTATTCCTCGGTGATCTTATTGAGAGCGGGCAGGATGTAGCCCATTTCATGGAAAGAGGAATGGACGGTGTGCGTCCACGGATATTTCTCGCAGAAACGAAGCCCGTGCTCCCCCCACGATTTCATCAGATGGCGGCGCAGAGACTGTTTTACCTCGTCTCCGTCCTTCGTGCCGAGCATTTCCATGGAAGCAACAAGTCCCTCGTACCACGAGCCGACCAGCTCCGCGTCGTCCACACGGCAGTGAGCCGCCTCAGCGGGCTTTTTATTCGGAAGAAGAAGCCAGTAGGGCAGATTGTCGTATGCTTTATCCACCATGTTGGTGATATAGTGATGCACGAGCCGCGCGGACTCGATGGGATCGTATTTTTCGTACATAATTTTTCTCCCTTTTGTTATATTACAGCGTGAGGATCACGGCGACCACGGTGAGCGTACCGCTTTCCTCGCGGTTGGCAATGGAATGCGCCTCGCCGTTTTTGCAGATACAGCTGTCGCCGGGGTACATTTTCACAACGGTGCCGTTGTCGTCGTAGGTGGCGACACCCTGCAATACGTAAAAAATTTCTTCCTCGTTCTCATGGACGTGCTTGCCGATGGAGCAGCCTGGCTCTAACGTGAGCGTGGAAAACAGACGCGCCTTACCGTCGTATTCGCCCTTGGAAAGAAAATCCTTGCATACGACCCGTCCGTCGCCTCCGCGCATCGCCTCACGGATATTTTCTTTCATTTCGTTTTTTGATTTTACCATTTTGTTCTTTCTCCTTATATAAAATAATATTGGCAGTCCCACGCGGGAAGCCCGGGAAGCTTTCTGAGATACACTTTATAATCGTCCCGGATCGACAGGATCTCGAGCGGCAGGGTGAACAGATCCTCGCTCCGGTGGTAGCAGGAAACGAGCATCGCGGGACGGTATTTTTTTATCGTCCGTACGCCGCCCCGCAGAGCGGCAAGCTCATTGCCCTCGACGTCGAATTTCATGAAATCGACGCCCCGCTCCGCAAACAGCGAATCGACCGAAACGGAGCCTATCTTCATACCGTCCTCCGCTTCGTGCGCGCCTCTTCCCTTCCGGCCGTCGATATGCGTATCGGTCACGCCGTCGGACACAAGAGCGTTCACGGGAAAGATATCGCGCATCCCCGCCGTGTTTTCGCCGAGCTTGCGGAAATTGCGCTTATCCGGCTCCACGGCGACGATCTTTTCGTAGGAGGGATACAGGGAGGCGTATTTTTTCACGGTGTCGCCGTTGTACGCGCCGAAATCGGCGATCACGGCTTTTTCACGGAGCTTTATGATACCGTCGGCTTCGCTTTCGCGCGTTTCACACGAAAAGAGATAATGAGGCCGTGCCGTCAGCTTGAATTTTATCACGCTGTCGAACGTTTCCGCGGACTTTTCATCGGCGAGGCGGGCTCTCACCGCCGCCAGCTCTTTTTCATGCGCAGCGTAAAAAACGGAGTCGAAAAGAGTATCGCCGTAAACCGGCACGTCGGGCACGAAAAACTCACATTCGTCCATGATCCGGCGCACGTTTCCGAGCACCTCCGGACGGGAGGAACCGAAGCACATCAGCACACGCATCCCGGGGAAAAGAGTTTTACATTCCTCGTAGGACGTAACGCGCATCCCGCGGAACGTCCGCTCGCGCACGAAGCCGTCGCTCGCGAAAACGCCCGATACCTTCACGCCCCGTTTTCCGAGTTCATCCAGTATTTTATCGGCGCCGTTGCCCGTGCCGTACAGTACGACGGGAGCGTTTTGCGCGCGCAGTTCGTTCCAGATATCGTCGTTCAAACGCTCACCTCCGTTCTGTAAATAATATACTACCGATAAAAGATAAAGTCAATTTGTTCTAAAAAAACCTTGCTTTTTTCCATCCGTATCCGTATAATGTATAATGGCTAAAATTTGGAACATATTTTTAGGAAAAACAGCGGAACAGGAGATTTTATCATGCAGATCAGATTTACCGAAACGGTTTTAAGAGACGCCAATCAGTCTCTTATCGCCACAAGAATGCCCTTTTCGGAGTTTGAGCCGATCCTTCATACCCTGAACGAAGCGGGCTATTATTCGCTTGAATGCTGGGGCGGCGCGACCTTCGATTCCTGCCTCAGATACTTAAACGAAGACCCGTGGGAGCGTCTTCGCAAAATCAGAAAAGCCTGCCCCGACGTAAAGCTGCAGATGCTTTTAAGAGGACAGAATCTTCTCGGTTATAAGCATTATCCGGACGACGCGGTAAGACTTTTCGTAAGAAAGAGCGTTGAAAACGGCATCGATGTGATAAGGATCTTCGACGCGCTCAACGACCTGCGCAATCTCGAAGTCGCCGTGGACGAAGCTCTCAAGGCGGGCGCCGAGGTACAGGGTACGATCTGCTACACGCTCAGCCCCATCCACGATCTCGCCTCTTACGTCGAGACCGCAAAAGGCTTGAAGACCATGGGCGTGCAGAGCATCTGCATCAAGGATATGGCGGGCATCATGAGCCCGAAGCAGGCATACGAGACCGTGAAGGCGATCAAGGAAGCCGTGGGGCTTCCCGTCGTACTCCACACGCATTCCACCACCGGACTCGGCTTCATGACGCTGCTCAAAGCGGTGGAAGCCGGCTGCGACGTCATCGACACCGCGATCTCCTGCTTCTCCGGCGGCACGGCACAGCCCGCGACCGAAACGATGAACTACGTGCTCAAAGAGTACGGTTATAAAACCTCTCTCGATGAGAAAAAGCTCACCGAGATCAACAATTTCTTCAAGGCTTACAGAGCCAAATGCCTCGACTCCGGGCTTCTCAATCCCGTGGTCATGGCGACCGCGACCGACGCTCTCACCTATCAGATCCCCGGCGGTATGCTCTCCAACCTCGTGGCGCAGCTCACCGCGCAGAAGAAGCTCGACAAGCTCGACGAGGTGCTCGCTGAGGTACCGAACGTGAGAAAGGATATGGGCTATCCGCCCCTCGTTACCCCCATGTCGCAGATGGTGGGCGTGCAGGCGACCTCCAACGTACTGAACGGCAGATACGCGAATATCTCCAAGGAAATAAAGGCCTACGTCAAGGGTGAATACGGCAGAGCCCCCGGCGAGGTCAGCGAAGAACTCAAAAAGATGATCCTCGGAAACGAGCAGCCCATGACCTGCCGTTTTGCCGATACGCTCGAGCCCATCGTTGAAAAAACGCGCACCGAGCTCGGTGACAGAGCGACCTGCGACGAGGATATCTGCTCCTACATCGCCTTCCCGCAGTTAGCGGAAAAATTCTTCGACGCGCGCGAAGAAGCGAAGAGCAGAACGTATTCCTACACCATCAAGGCCGTAAAGGAGGACTAATATGCAGATACTCGGCGTATTTGAGACCATCTACGGCGCGGGCGCCGAAATGACGATGCCCCGGGCGCTCATCATCTCCGTGATCGGCTTCCTCATCGTTTTCATCATTCTCGGTATCCTTGCGATATTCGTAAAAGCCATGGGCGCAGGCTTCGACAAAGCGCACGCGGCGAAAAAAGCGAAGTTAGCCGTTCCCGCCGCCGACGCTCCCGCCTTTTCCAATAAAGCGGCTTCGGCTCCCGCGGGCTTTCCCCTGCCCGAAAACACCTCGGCGGGCGAATTGAAGCTCGTTGGCGTTTCCGAGCCCGACGCGGCCGTCATCATGGCGCTCGTCAGCCACAACAGCGGCATTCCGCTCAACCGACTGCAATTCAATTCGATAAAGCTTATGGAGGATGATAAAAAATGAAATATATCGTTACCTTAAACGGAAAAAATTATGAGGTCGACGTGACCGAGACCGACGCCGTGATCACATCTGTGACCGACGTGCAGGCGGTTTCCGCCGCTCCCGTACAGGCACCTGCCGCCGCTCCGCCTCCGGCTGCCGCTCCCGTTTCCGCCGCTCCCGTTTCCGCCGCTCCC